>NZ_CACSJV010000020.1:0-59287 GCF_902706105.1 Curtobacterium sp. 18060
ATGAACGACGACGTCTCCGACTCCCCCACGCCGCGGACACCACGGGCCGAGGTCCGAGAACGTCTGCTCATCGCCGGCGCTGCCGTCTTCGCCGAACAGGGCGTGCACGGAGCGCGTCTCGACGAGGTCGCCGCCCGTGCCGGGTTCAGCAAGGGCGCGGTCTACTCGAACTTCTCGTCGAAGGAGGACCTGCTCGCGCAGGTCATGCAGCGCGGGACGAACCTGGTGCTCGGGTCGCTGCAGGAGCTCATCCGCGCCGACATCGCCGCGGCGGACATCGCGGACGTCGTGCGAGCGGCCTTCGGACGGCACGACCAGCGCGCGCAGTTCGCCCTGCTGTCGGAGTTCCGTGCCTACGCGATCCGACACACCGACCTGCTGCCCGAGTTCGTGCGGCAGCGACGGGTGCTGCAGGACGGCGTGCACGAGCTGGTGCGACTGTGGTTCGGGGCGCACCCGGAGGTCGACGCCGGCATGCCGCTCGACGCCTTCGCCACGGCGCTCGTCGCCGCCAACGTCGGGGTCGTGTTCGACGGGCCTGCGCTGCCGGGGGTCGACCCCGGCGAGGTCATCGCCGCCCTGGTCGAGGCGGTCGTCCGCCGCCGCTGACCGAGCGGCGGCATGGTGCGGCGGCGCACGGCGCGGCGGCGCACGGCGCGGCGGCGCACGGCGCGGCGGCATGGCGCTGCGGCGTGGCGGCGCACGGTGCGACCGCGGCGATCCCGTGCCGCGTTGACCGCTCGGTGGCAGGCTGTAGCGCCGCACGGAGCCGTCACCCTCGCACCACCCGGCAACGCTCGCACGGTGCGACGGCGGCGCGGCGCGGCGGCGCACGGTGCGACCGCGGCGATCCCGTGCCGCGTTGACCGCTCGGTGCCCGGTTGTAGCGCCGCACGGAGCCGTCAACCTCGCACCACCCGGCGACCCTCGCACGGTGCGACGAGCGGTGAGCCCGGGTCAGGCAGGGCGACGGGAGCGCCGACGGCCCTCGTGCGACCACGCGGACGACGGCAGCAGGCTTGGCGGCAGCAGGCGCGACCGCAGCACCCGTCCACCGGAGACCGAGGCGTCGAGCGCCTCCCGCGCCTGCTGCACGTGCCGCACGAGCGCCTCGCCGTCGACCACTGCGACCCCGTCAGCCGCGAACCGTTCACGGTCGACGGCGTCGACCACGGCGTCGAGGTGCGGGAGCGCCGAGGCCGGCAGCACCGGACGGAGTCGTCCGAGGACGGCCCGCGCGGTCCGGGCCGCAGCCGCTGCGTCACCGGGTGGTGCCAGCCCCGGGGCGTAGCCGTGGTCGGCGACGTCGTCGAGGGCCTCACGCCAGGCGTTCACCGCGGGTGAGCGACCAGCGGCGACGGCCGACAACCGTGACCGCCGTCGGAGCGCTCGGACGAGTCCGGGGGCGATGAGCAACGCGAGGACGAGTGCCGCGCCGAACAGCAGGCCGGCCGGACCGCTGCCACCCGAGGCACCGGCCGCACCGGGCTGCGCCGACGCCGAGGGGGTCGGCGTCGCCGAGGACTCGGCGGGTGCGGACTGCTCGGGCGCGGGCAGCGGAGACTCGGGCGTCGCGGCGGTCGGGGTCTCCGTGGGTTCGGTCGAGGGCTGCGCTGCCGCGTCGGAGTCCGGTGTCGGCTCGAACGCGACCCACCCGGCCCCCTTGATGTACAGCTCGGGCCAGGAGTGCAGCTGCCGGTTCGACACCGCGTACTCGCCGTCGGGCTGCGCCGCCCCGGCCCGGTACCCCACCGCGATCCGGGACGGGATGCCGAGCGTCCGGGCCATCACGGCCATCGCCGACGAGAAGTGGACGCAGTAGCCCTCGCGCACCTGCAGGAAGGTCGAGACGACGTCCATGCTGTCGCCGTCGTAGCCCTGCTCGACGGGGGCCGTCTCGGAGTAGGTGAACAGGTCGCTGCGGAACCACTGCTCGAGGGCGCGGGCCTGGGCGTAGTCGTCGGACGCGGCCCCGGCCACCCGCTCCGCGGTCGACGTGATGTTCGCGGGGAGGTCCTTCGGCAGCGTCAGGTCGGTCTGCAGCTGGTCACCGCTCGGCTCGCGGAACCCCCGGCCGTCGGCACGGGACAGGACACCCGAGGCCGCGACGGCGTCGAGGTACGCGTTCGCGAAGGTCGAGGCACCGTAGACCTCGTACGTCGCACCGCGCGGCGTGGCCGGACCGGTTGACCGCACGGTGCTCGAGGACCCCATCCAGCGCCACTGCGACAGGTCGAGGTTGGTGGAACGCGACTCGATCGACACCGCCCCGGACGGCACCGGTAGGTACGTGCTCGACAGCCCGGTGATCCGGACCGTGACGTCGCCGCGGGTCGCCAGGCGCGGGTTCACGCCCTCGGCCCACTGCTGCTGGTCGGCGGTGTCGGCCTCGGCGGCGTTCGTCACCGTCGGCACCCAGTCCCCGGTGCCGAACTCGTCCAGGTCGGCGAGCTTGAGGTACTCGGGCTGGCCGTCGGACGACCGGTAGCGGAGCACCTCGAGTTCGCTCGGCTGCCGCAGGTCGTTGCCGAGCTCGAGCAGGGTGCCGGGTCGCCCGGGCTGGATCGGCGACTGGATGGCCCCGGTGACGCCGGACAGCCAGCTCGCGTTGAGCGGCACGATCGCGGGCAGGCCGATCGCGACGACGAGCCCGATCGCACCGACGACCGCGGCCGGGACCGCTCGTTGCACGGGTCGGACCGACAGCCACAGCAGGGCGAGGAAGGCGACGGCCGTGGTGATCACGAGTGCGGTGCCCGCCGGCTGTCCGGTGATGATCCCCGGGACGATGAGGATGACGAGTGCGGGCGCGGCGGCGAGCGACGGGATCCGGGCGATCGCGGCGAGGAACAACGAGACGCCCGCCACCCAGGCGATCGACACGGTCACGACCAGTCGGATCGCGTCGGTCTGCGGCAACGGCGCGGGGTTCAGGCGGATGGCGGCGAGCGTCTCGCCCAGCGCCCCGTCGGCGTCGAGCCAGCCGAGGGGTTGCACGTCGTTGACCAGGGCGGCGGCGCACGAGCACAGCACGAGGGTGGCGACGAGTGCCACGAACCGGACCCCGGGGGCCCGGCGACGCACCGCGAGCATGACGGCCACGAGCACCGCGACGACCACGACGCCGGACACCCACCAGGCGGTGCCCTGCACGAGCGGGCGGATCGCGAGCGCGGCGATGAGCACGGGCACCGGGGCGAGCGCGACGACCCAGGTGCTCGGGGTGTCACGGGTGTCGTCGTCGCGGTCCAGGACCTCACGCACGTCGACGGGTCGACGCGACGACGCAGCGGCGCCGCTCACCGTGCGGCTCCGGACGCGGTCGCCCCGGCGACCGGCACCACGAGGGTGCGCCAACCGCCGCGGTCGAGGATCCCCCGGACCACCGGGTCCGGCGGCACGATCGTCGCCATGATCCCGCGGCTCGATCCGCTCGTCGCCGTCACGAGTTCGGCCGCTTGCTCGGCGGTGCAGTTGCCGGTGACCACCGCGGTCATGCCGTGCACGTCCCGCCCGCGCACCTCGGGCAGGACCTCGGTGACCGGACGGGCGTCGCTGCGGAGCCGGACGTCCGCGAGTCCGACGAGCACGTCGGTGAGGCCGCCGACGTCACCGGCGTGCCGGGTGCTGCCGGACGGTCCGTCGCTCACGAGCACGACGCGCGAGGTCCGGGCGGCGAGGGCGCGGGCGACACTGGCGGCGACGACGACCGCGTGCTCGAAGGCCTGGTCACCGCCCAGGTCGGACAGCTCCGCCAGGTCCTCACGCCCGAGGCCCTGGTAGGACTCGCGCCGGACGTCGAGCGCGATGACGGCCTCGGGTGGTTGCGCCTGCGTGGTCTGCCGGACGTGCAGTTCGCCGCGGCGGGCACTCTGCGCCCAGTGCACCCGACGGATGGGGTCGCCGGGACGGTACGGCCGGAGTTCGCTGTCGTCGGCGGACCCGCCCTGCCCGACCCGTCCTTCGTCGGCGGAGACGGCCCCGGCGAGGGCGCCGGTGTCGATCGCGGCGAGGGGTGCGCTCGTGGGGACGACGACGACCTCTTCCGCCGGCACCACCGGGCGGTCGATGCGGAGCAGGCCGAAGGGGTCCTCGACCCGGATGGTGACGGGTCCGACGAGCGTGCGGCCGCGGTGCATCGCGAGTGCCTCGACGTCGAGCACCGCTGGCGGCAGGCCCGGGCCGACGAGCGCGTAGGTCTCCGCCTCGGACGCGCTGGCGAAGGCGTCCTCGAGCTGTTCGCGGACGAGCAGGGTCGACCGCGGTCCGATCGGCAGACTGGTGCTGCCGAGGGTGATCCGCTCGCGGTACACCTCGCCGACCTGCACGATCGCGCGGGCCGTGCTCCGGCTGCCCCGGAGCGGTGCGGCGACCACGAACGCCATCACGATGCCGAGCACGACGAGCACGAGCAGCAGCAGTCCGGCCGAGACGGCGACGCTGGTGGTGCCCACGAGTCCGCCCCCGATCAGCCCGATGCCGATCGCGATGACGGTCCAGCCGCGCACGGTCGGACGGGGGAACGGCGTGCGCCGGAGCAGGGACAGCCCGCGGCGGCCGAAGCGCCCGAGCGTCGAGCGCGCGGCACCGGTGCGCCGCAGCAGCGACGACGGTGCCGATCGGCCGGGCATCAGGAGCGGACGGGGGTCGCCGTGAACGGCACGGCGGTGTCGGAGACGATGCGGACGACGATCTCGCGCACGGTGTCCTCGCCCGTGCCACCGAGTCCGCGCGCCACCGGCACGAGCCGGTGGGCGAGCACGATCGGTGCCAGGGCGGCGACGTCGTCCGGCGTGACGAACGGCCGGCCGAGCAACGCCGCGTGGGCACGGGCTGCCTGGGCCAGGTGCAGCGTGGCGCGGGGGCTGGCGCCGAGCACCAGGTCGGGGTGGGTGCGGGTGGAGCGGACGATCGCGATGACGTACGCCTCGACGTCGGGGGCGATGTGGACGTTCGCCACGGCCTCGATGATCCCGCGCAGCGTGGTCACGTCGACGATCGGTCGCAGGTGCGACAGCGGGTCGCCGCCGCCGCGGTTCGCGAGCATCTGCCGTTCGGCGTCGACGCTCGGGTACCCCATCGTGATGCGCGCCATGAAACGGTCACGCTGGGCCTCGGGCAACGGGTAGGTGCCCTCCATGTCGATCGGGTTCTGCGTCGCCACGATCATGAAGGGGCGGTCGAGCAGCCGGGTCACGCCGTCGACCGTGACCTGCGACTCGGCCATCGCCTCGAGCAGGGCGGACTGGGTCTTCGGGCTGGTGCGGTTGATCTCGTCACCGATGACGACGTTCGCGAACACCGGCCCCGGTGAGAACCGGAACGTGCCAGAGGACTGGTCGAAGATGTTCACCCCGGTGACGTCCGACGGCAGCATGTCGGACGTGAACTGGATGCGGTTCACCGAGCCGCCCACCGAGGCGCCGAGTGCCTTCGCCAGGACCGTCTTGCCGACGCCGGGGACGTCCTCGACGAGCAGGTGTCCCTCGGCCAGCATCACGGTGAGGGCGGTGCGGATCGCCTCGGTCTTGCCGTCGATCACCGTCGAGACGGACGCGACGATGGCGTCGCCGACCTCTCGGATGCGCTCGAGGGGGAAGGCGGGGTCGGTCGGCTCCGGCACGCAGGGCTCCTCGTCTCGGGACAGGTGTCGTGCATGCTACATCGGTCCGGTGACAGCGCCCGGTGGGCGTGTCACCGATGCGCACTGGACGGGAGGCCCGTGGAGCGTGCGCCGATCGGCGCACGTCCCACGGGCCTCCCGTCCGGATCACGTGGTGCGTCTCAGACGCGACTCACGCGCGCGTCGTGAGCGCCGTGTCGGCTGCGAGCAGGACCTTCGCGGCGACCGCGACCCCTTCTTCGCGACCGAGCTCGGTGTCCTCGTGCTCGATGTTGACCCACATGTCCGGGTCCACCTCGCGCAGGGCCTCGAGGAACGCCGACCAGTACGCCTCGTCGTGGCCCTTGCCGAGCGCGACGAAGTCCCACGCGGACGGCTTCGGCCACTCGTTGGCCCACTCGTCGCCACCGAGGTTCGTGCGCGGCTCGTCCGGCGACAGCCGACGGAACGAGTTGTCGAGCACGCCGTTGATGGCCGCGTGCGGGTTGATCCGGACGTCCTTCGCGGCGGCGTGGAAGACCAGGTCGCCGAGGTCGCGGACGACCGCCACCGGGTCCATCTGCTGCCAGAACAGGTGACTCGCGTCGAGTTCGACGCCGGTGTTCGTCAGGCCACCGCGCTGCACGAGCTCGCGGATCGTCGCCGGGTTGAACACCACGTTCTGCGGGTGCAGCTCGAGCGCGACCTTGACCCCGTGCTCCCGCGCCAGGGCGTCGATCTCCTGCCAGAACGGCACGGCGACGCTCCACTGGTACTCGATGACGTCGAGCGCGGCGGAGTTCCAGGCGTTCACGATCCAGTTCGGTCGGGTGCCGCCGCGCTCGCCCGCCGGCAGCCCGGACATCGTGACGACGCGGTCCTGCCCGAGGCGGGCGGCGAGACGGATGCTGCGCCGGATGTCCTCGGCGTGGGCCTGACCGATCGCTCGGTCCGGGTGCAGCGGGTTGCCGTTGCAGTTCAGGCCGGCGATGGACACCCCGGTGCCCTCGAACTGCGCGAGGAAGGCGTCACGTGCTGCGTCGTCCTCGAGGATCGCGTCGATGTCCGGCACGTGCACCGGCGGCAGGAAGCCGCCGGTGTTCAGCTCGATGCCGGTCAGGCCGTTGCCCGCGATGGCCGTCAGGGCCTCGGCGAGCGGCCGGTCGTGGAAGATGGCGTTGTAGAGACCGAGCTTCATGCGTGCGCTCCTTCGGTGGTGCGGACGGACGGCACCTCGAGGGAGGCCCCACCGGCCCCGGCGGACCGTGCCACCGCGTCGAGGATCTCCATGTTGTGCACGCCGTCGTCGAACGTGGCGTTGGCCGGCAGCGGGTCCGCGACGCCGGCGACCTCGTCGAGGAACGCGCGTGCCTGGTACTCGAACATCTGGTTCTGCCCCCAGCCGACACCGGGCGCGTCCATCGCCATGCCTCCGGCGACGTAGGGGTGGTCCGGGCCGAGGACGACCTGGCGGTAGCCACCGAGGCGGGAGCCGTCGGACTGCAGCGCGAGGCCGATCTCCGAGGCGCGCTCCTGGTCCCAGCGCGCTGCACCGTTCTCGCAGAAGACCTCGATGACCAGGCCGTTCGGGTGCGCCGTGGCGACCCGGGACACCTCGAGCGAGCCCACCACGGAGCCGTCACCGAAGCGTGCGTTGAAGGTGGCGTAGTCGTCGTTCTCGACGTCGGCGAACTCACCCGTCAGCGGGACGGCTTGCCCGCGCAGGGCGAACCCGGCGGCGATCGGGCGCTTCGTGATGGCGGTCGTGAACATGCCGCCGTTGACGCTCTGCACCTCGCCGGCCAGGAACTCGGCCACGTACGCCAGGTGCGAGCCGACGTCGGCGAGGGCTCCGGTGCCGGGGGCACCCGCGAAGCGCCACGAGAAGGGCACGTCGGGCGACGAGCCGTAGTCGGTCCAGTAACGGGCGGAGACGTGCAGGACACGGCCGAGCGTGCCGTCCTCGACGAGCTGCTTGATCGCGGCGAGGCCAGGGGCGCGGCGGTAGGTGAAGCCGACGCGGGCGACGAGCCCGCGCTGCGATGCCTCGGTGGCCGCGGTGGCCATCGCCCGTGCGTCCTCGAGCGAGTCCGACAGCGGCTTCTCGCACAGGACGTGCTTGCCGGCGGCCAGCAGCCCCTCGACGATCTCGCGGTGCAGCTTGTTCGCGACGACGACGCTCACGACGTCGATGTCGTCGGCCTCGGCGATGGCTCGCCAGTCCGTGTCGTGGCGGGCGTAGCCGAAGCGCTGCGCAGCCTCGGCCGCCAACGGCTCGTACACGTCGCCGATCGACACGAGCCGCACGGGCGGCAGCGTCGGGGCGAAGAGTGAGGGTGCGTTCCGCCACGCGGCCATGTGGGCCTTGCCCGCCATGCCCGCCCCGATGACGGCGACGCCGATGCTGTCGCTCATGTTCTCTCCTTCGAGAAGTCCGGTGCCGATTCTGGAACGTTCCAGAACGTGTCGGTAGACTGTAGCCCGACCACCCCATGTCCTGTCAAGGAGCCGCGTGTCACGACCCCCGACGATCATCGACGTCGCGACCCGTGCCGGCGTCTCGAAGTCACTCGTCTCGATGGTGCTCCGCGACGATCCGGGCGTCTCCGACGCACGCCGCTCGGCCGTGCTCGCGGCGGCCGCCGAGCTCGGCTACCGCCCCAACCGCGCCGCCGCGATCCTCGCCGGCACCCGGACCCGCACCGTCGGCGTCATCGTCGACGACTTCCGCAACCCGTGGTTCGTCCCCCTGCTCGACGGCATCCGCGACGCGCTCGCACCGCACGGCCTGCGGCTCACCCTCGCGGACACCCGTGCGAACGCCCACCTCGACTCCTCGCCGTTCGACGACCTCGTCTCGCTACGGGTCGACGGCGTCGTCCTCGCCGCCGAGGGCTTCCCCGACCTCGTCGTGCCGGCCGACACCCCCGTCGTCGTCGCCGGCGCCCGAGCCGACGTGCCCGGCGGGCTCGACGTCGTCGCCTCGGACGAGGCCGCCGGCGGCCGGTTGGCAGCGGATCACCTGATCGGACTCGGTCACCGCCGCATCGTCCACGTCACCGGCTCGGGAGGCCCGGCTGCGGTCCGCCGCGAGGGCACCGTCGCGCGGATGGTCGCGTCCGGCATCGCGCCACTGGTCTACGGCGACGGCCCGACGTCCGAGACGACCGGGTACGAGGGCACCCGCCGCGCACTGCGGGACCACCCGGACCTGACGGCGGTGTTCGCCGCGAACGACGTCATGGCGATGGGCGCGATCGCCGCCGTCCGCGAAGCCGGACTCCGGGTCCCCGAGGACGTCTCGGTGGTCGGCAACGACGAGACCCCGCTCGCCGCCTCACCCCTGCTGCGCCTGACCACGGTCGACCCGCACAACGACGAGGTCGGGCGGCTCGCGGCGAACCGGCTCGTGGAGCTCGTCGGCGCGGCCGAACGACCCGCTCCGAGCCGGGTCCTGGTGCCGCCGTCGCTCGTCGTGCGGTCCACGACGGCGCCGCCGCGGGCCTGAGACGCCACCACCCCGCGACCGCAGCGCGCGGGGCGGCGGTGATCCGGGCCTCCCGGCCGACGGATCAGACGCTGGCACCCTCGAGCCGGTCGACCGCGACCGCGAGTTCTTCGAGTTCCGGGACCTCGCGCGCTTCGGCGAGCGCCCCCTCGAGCGCAGCGGCGTGGATCGGCGTGGCCGCATCAAGCAGCCGCTGACCGGCGTGGGTGAGCTCCGTGTAGAGCCCGCGGCGGTCGTCGGCGCAGAGCACGCGGGTGAGCAGCGCACGTTCCTCGAGTCGGTTGACCAGCCGGGTCGTGGCACTCGGGCTGAGGGCCGCCGCGCGTGCGAGCTGCTGCATGCGCATGTGGAAGCCGTCCTGTCGGCGCAGCGCGTCGAGCACGGTGTACTCGACCACGGACAGGTCGACGTCGCGCAACGCGCGCTCGAGTCGCGTCTCGATCAAGCCGTGCAGTGCCGCCAGGGTGCGCCAGCCGTGGGCACGGACAGCGGTGGAGGTGTCGTCGACGGACATCGGGCTCCTTCTGGTCGGCTGCGCGGTCGGTCGCTGCGGTCGGTCGCTGCGGTCGTTGCGGGCGCGTGCATTTGCTTGCGCTGATACCCCGCGTGTGCAACTATCGATGCCGCGCGTCTGCAACAACCAGCGTACGCGGCACAGCGCCACCGCACAACGGAAGGAACCCCCATGCCCGCGGGACTCATCGCCCTCGCACTCGGCGGATTCGGCATCGGACTGACCGAGTTCGTCATCACCGGCCTGCTGCCCGAGGTCGCCGCCGACTACGGCGTCACCGAGACCACGGCCGGCTGGCTCGTCACCGGCTACGCACTCGCCGTCATCGTCGGCGCCCTCGGCCTGACCGCAGCCACCACCCGGCTCCCCCGCAAGCCCGTCCTGATCGGGCTGCTCGTGCTGTTCATCATCGGCAACACGCTGTCGGCGATCGCACCGACCTACGAGGTGATGATGTCCGGACGCGTCATCGCGGCACTCTGCCACGGAGCGTTCTTCGGCATCGGCTCCGTCGTCGCCGCGAACATGGTCGAGCGCTCGAAGCGCGCCTCCGCGGTCGCCCTGATGTTCACGGGGCTGACAGCGTCGAACGTGCTCGGGGTGCCGTTCGGCACGTTCCTCGGCCAGGCGCTCGGCTGGCGTTCGACCTTCTGGGCCATCGTCGCGATCGGTGTCGTCGCCCTGGTCGGCGTCCTCGTGCTCGTCCCCGCCGTCCGTCAGACCGAGACCCCGTCACTGGCCCGCGAGCTCGGGGTCTTCCGCTCCGGCCAGGTGTGGCTGTCGCTCGGCATGACCGTGCTCGGCTACGGCGGGATGTTCGGGGCGTTCACCTACATCGCGTACACGCTGACCTCGGTGTCCGGGTTCCCGTCGTCAGCGGTGCCGTGGCTGCTCGTGGTGTTCGGCGTCGGGCTGTTCGTCGGGAACTTCGTCGGCGGCAAGCTCGCCGCACGCTCGATCGACCGGACCCTGCTCGTCGTGCTCGTCGCCCTCACCGTGGTGCTCGGGCTGTTCGCCCTCGTCGCGACCTCGCCCGTGCTGACCGTCATCGCACTCGTGCTCATGGGCGCCTTCGGGTTCGCGACCGTGCCGGCCCTGCAGACGCGCGTGATGCAGTACGCAGACCACGCGCCGACCCTGGCGAGCGGGGCGAACATCGCCGCGTTCAACCTCGGGAACGCGCTCGGTGCCTGGATCGGTGGGCTCACCATCGCCGCCGGGCTCGGCTACACGTCGCCGATCTGGGCGGGCGCCGGGATCACCCTGGCCGCCGTGGCCCTGACGCTCGTCGCCATGGGCGCCGTGCGGCGTGGGCGTTCGCGCGGGGCTGGCGAGCTGACCTCGACAGGGAGCGTCGCGACGGCCTGACGGCAGCCCGGCGGAACCAGGTTCCGGACACAGCACCACGCCGTTCCGCGGTGCCGTGTCCGGAACCTGGTTCACGCGGCGTGCAGACCAGCACGGAGACGACGAAACCCCGGTCCGATCGGACCGGGGTTTCATGGAGTGCGGAGACGGAGGGATTTGAACCCTCGGTCCCCTAAAGGGGACTCCACCTTAGCAGGGTGGTGCACTCGGCCGGACTATGCGACGTCTCCAAGCACTCTCGCGAGCGCTCCGACCACCATACAGGAGGACCGGGCCACTCTCGACCCGACCGCACCCCCGCGCGTGGCACGGTCGCGGAACGCGGGTCCCCCGAAGTGGGGACACCTCGGGGTTGTCCCGACGTACCCCGGTGAATAGCATCATCGAGACGCGGCGATCACATTCCGGGGCTCGTCCCCGTAGTCGCGACACAGCACCGACGTCGCTCTCCGAGCCGGGCCCGGCGCGCCCGGTTGCCTGGCGCCCGCTCGGGGAGCGGCTTCCGGGGGCGCGGTCCACCACCGCGCCCCCGTTTCTGCGTCCGGGCATGGCGGCCGACCAGTACGCGAAAGCGACAGTGCCCCAGCACGGCCCGTGGTCTGTGCCGTCAGCGCGACAGTGTGCCGCCGATGTTCGGCGGCAGACTGTCGCTTTCGCGAGACGCGGGGCGGGACGAGCGGGGCAGGGGCCCGGCGAGCCAGAGCCCGAGCCGCCGGGTCAGTAGCCGAAGGCCTTGGAGCACGTTTCCTGGTCGGCGGACTGCCCCTCGAGCCCGTCGATGGTCTCCGGCGTCGCGGATGCCGTAGGAGCAGCTGCGGCAGGCGACGACGGCGCGGCAGCCGCGGGTGCGGACGCCGGAGCCGACGGCGCCGCAGCAGCCGGCGCCGAGGTCGCTGCCGACGGCGCCGCGTTCGCCTCGGACCCGATGCCCGTGCTGTCCTCCCCCAGGGAGAACGACTGGTCCGCCTTGATCTTCGCGAACAACTGGTCCGCCAGGTACGTCGTCGGCTGGACCTTGCCCTCGTAGACCCCGGTGCCGCCGGTCGTGCCCGGGTACTGCACGAAGTTCACCTGCGACAGCGGGAGGTCCTGCAGCGCCCGACCCATCTGCACCATCGTCCCGATGTCGTTCAGGCTCTGGGACAGCTGCATGTTCGACGCCGCGGCGCGGGCCAGCTTGTACAGGGTGGGCGGCGACGTGAGGGTGTCGTTCGACTTCACGGTCCGGAGCAGCGACGACAGGAACACCTGCTGGCTCGAGATCCGGCCGAGGTCGGAACCGTCACCGACGCCGTGCCGGGTCCGGAGGAACGCGAGGGCTTCGTCGCCCTGCAGGGTCGAGGTGCCGGCGGGCAGGTCGAGCCCGGTGTAGGGGTCCTCGATCGGCTGCGCCACGCAGACCGGCACACCACCGATCGCGTTCGACATCTCGATGACGCCGTTGAACGAGACCGCGGCCGAGTACTGGATGTCCAGGCCGGTGAGCCCCTGCACGGTCTGGGTCACGCAGTTCAGCCCGCCGTCGCTGAACGAGGTGTTGATCGGCTGCGCAGCCATGGCCGGTGCGGTCCCGGAGCCGTCGGTCTTCTTGCACGCGGGGATCGGGGTGACGAGGTCACGGGGGATGCTCACCGCGGTCGCGTTGGTGTGGTCGGCCGACACGTGGAGCAGGATGTTGACGTCGTTGAGCGTGGCATCGCGCTCCCCGAACTCCGCGGACTGGTCCGGGTCGTTGTCCGTCCCGACGACGAGCATGTTGAAGCCGCCCTTGTACGCGCTGAGCGACGGGGCCTTGGTGCCGTTCGACCGCGGCGCGGGCTGCCCCTCGATCTGCACGCCGTCACCGAGGTCGTCGGTCACCTGCTTCGCGGCGATCGCGGCGACCGAGGCGGTGCTGACGAGCGCGACTGCGGCGACGCTCGCGACCAGCGCAGCGACGGTCCGGAAGGGTCCGGACCGACGGAGACGTCCGTGCCGTGCGATCCCGTCGGCTCGGTTGAGACGGTGGGAGCGATCGCGGACGTCGTTCACGGGCTCTCCTGTCGTCGGTGGACGCGCCGGGGTGGCAACCGGTCAAGGCTGCCACGGAGGTCCCTGGCGATCCAGTGCGAACGACGTCAGAGCGAGGCCACCGGGCCACCGTCGACCCCCGGATCCGTGCGCCGTGGCGCCGACCTGTACGAACCCGCAGCCGGGACGGCTCAGGAAGCCACGGCCACCCGGAACCGGTCCGGCAGGGCGATGAGCGCCGCCGCGAGCTCGAGCAGCACCACGGCGCAGTCGTCGAGCGCGTCACGCTCCGCTGCCCGCACGGCCTGGTCGACGAGGTCGAGTCGCCGCGCCCGGTCGACCACGGCGTCGATCCCGTTGGCCAGTGCGATGTCGTCGGTGAAGAACGTGTCGAGCACGGTGCGCTGCGACAGCATCCAGTCGGCGCTGACCGAGGCGCCGCGCCGCCGGAGGAACCACGCGGCGAGTTCGACGAAGGCCCCGGCTTCGGTCCAGCACTCGCGGAGCCAGGCCGGGTCGAAGCGGTCGTCGTGGCCCGTGCCGCTCACCGGCGGGTCGACGACCAGCGCCCGGGCGATGCGCAGGCGCTCGGTCATCTGCCCGACGGACCACTGCGTGATCACCACGCCGACGTACCGCTGCACGGTGACGAGCTGATGGGACTCGAGGGAGACGAGGGCTTCGCGCACCGGCGTGCGGGAGACCCGCATGTCCTCGGCGATGGTGTCGAGGCGCAGGCGCTGCCCGCGGCGGTACTCGCCGCGCAGCACGCTGTCGAGCAGGCGGAGGAAGACCGCGTCGCGCAACAGACTGCGCCGGAGGCCGTGGGGGTCGCGGTCGCCCCGGCCGACACGCATCGGTGACTGCTCCATCGCGCCAGCCTCACGCACGGCGGTCACCCTGGCCGACCGCACCGGCACCGTCGTGGATCGTCGTGGTGGGTGTCGCGCTGTGGAGGAGTGCCATGCCAGCACCGTGACACCACGACGACGGCCGCGCTAAACACTCTGAATACAGAATGTTGCATGGCCGCCGTTGCTGTTCAGCGCCGCTGCTGTTCCGCGTCCCCGGTCAGGACGGACAGGGGCTGGGTGACGTCCTCGAGCCCCTTCCGTGCGGCATCGACCCCGAAGACCAGGGCTATCACCCCACCGCCGATCATCACCGCGGACCCGAGCAGGTACCCCCAGAAGAGCGGTTCACGCGAGGACCCGTCCCCGATGAAGGCACCGTAGATCAGTGGTGCGACCGCACCGAAGACCTGCGCGAGCGCGAAGAAGTACGAGATGGCCTGCGACCGCAGCTCGAGAGGGAAGATCTCGCTGACCGTCAGGTACGCGCTCGAGGCACCGGCGGACGCGAAGAAGAACGACACGCACCAGAAGGCCACCTGCACCGTCGCGGAGATCGCGTCGGCGCGGAAGAGGAACGCCGAGGTCGCCAGGACGAGCCCCGACACCAGGTACGTCAGGAAGATCATCTGCCGACGGCCCCACGTGTCGAAGAACCGACCGAGGATGATCGGTCCGAGCAGGTTCCCGATCGCGAACGGGAAGAAGTAGATCGACGTCTGCGCGGTCTTGAGGCCGAAGAAGTTCGTCAGGACGAGCGCGTAGGTGAAGAAGATCGCGTTGTAGAGGAACGCCTGGGTGATCATCATCGACGCACCGACCAGGGTGCGCGTCGGGTACTGCTTGAGCAGCACGCGCGCGATGGTCAGGAACCCGACGCGGTCGGTCGGCGTGACGGTCATGGCCTTCGACTCGTCGACGTCCGGCAGCCGCTTGCCGGTGGACTTCTCGACCGCCTCCTCGATCTGGGTGACGGTCGCTTCGGCCTCTTCCTCGCGCCCGTGGGTCATGAGCCAGCGCGGACTCTCGGGGATGTGCCGCCGCAGGAAGATGATCGCGATGCCGAGCACCGGGCCGAGGAAGAAGCCGATGCGCCAGCCGATGCTCTCCGAGAAGTTGGCCGTGTCGAGCAGGTAGATGTTCGCGAAGGCGCCGAGCGCGGCGCCGCCCCAGTAGGTGCCGTTGATGGCGATGTCGACGTGGCCGCGGTACTTCGCGGGGATCAGTTCGTCGATCGCCGAGTTGATCGCCGCGTACTCGCCGCCGATGCCGAGGCCGGCGACGAACCGGAACGCGGCCAGGAACCAGAAGTCCTGGGCGAGACCGGCGATGCCCGAGCCGATCAGGTAGATCGCGAGCGTCAGGATGAAGAGCTTGCGCCGCCCGAGCCGGTCGGACATGCGTCCGAACACCAGCGCTCCGACCACCTGGCCGACCAGGTAGATCGTGCCGAGTGAGGTCACCTGTTGCGTCGACAGGTTCAGGTCGGCCTGGAAGCCGGCGTTGGAGACGATCTGGATCTCCAGCCCGTCCAGGATCCAGGAGACCCCGAGTCCGACGACGACACTCCAGTGGAACCTGGTCCACGGCAGTCTGTCCATCCTGGCGGGGACCAGGCTCTTGATCGCCCCGTTCGTGCTGCTCACGAGAGGGGAACCTACGCCGAGATCGGCGAGATGGTTCACATTCGGTACGACGGGGCCGGCTCGGAGCCGGATCCCCCTATCGAATCCGGCTCCGATGCCGGAGCCTCAATCATTGCGGTTGCTATGGAAACCCACAAGCGGACGGGAGGCGCGGTGCCAGCTGGCACCGCGCCTCCCGTCCGCAACGGCGTAACGTCCAGAACGTGACCCGACCCGACATCCGCACGGTCGGCGAGCTCCGCACTTCTGGCCACGTCCAGAAGACGGTCCGCGCCGAGATCCGCGACAACCTGCTCACCGCGCTGCGCGCGGGAGACGACCCCTGGCCCGGCCTGCACGGGTTCGAGACGACCGTGATCCCGCAGCTCGAACGTGCCCTGATCGCCGGACACGACGTCGTCCTGCTCGGTGAGCGCGGCCAGGGCAAGACCCGCCTGCTCCGCACCCTGCAGGGCCTGCTCGACGAGTGGACCCCGGTGATCACCGGCTCCGAGCTCGGCGAGCACCCCTACGAGCCCATCACCACCGCGAGCGCCCGCCGAGCCGACGACCTCGGCGACGCCCTGCCGATCTCGTGGCGGCATCGCGACGACCGCTACGTCGAGAAGCTCGCGACGCCGGACACGAGCGTCGCCGACCTGATCGGCGACGTCGACCCGATGAAGGTCGCCGAAGGGCGCAGCCTGGGCGACCCGGAGACCATCCACTTCGGACTCGTCCCCCGGGGCCACCGCGGCATCGTCGCGATCAACGAGCTGCCGGACCTGGCCGAACGCATCCAGGTCGCGATGCTCAACGTGATGGAGGAACGCGACGTCCAGATCCGCGGTTACGTGCTCCGACTCCCCCTCGACGTGCTCGTGGTGGCCAGCGCGAACCCGGAGGACTACACGAACCGCGGCCGGATCATCACCCCGCTGAAGGACCGCTTCGGCGCGGAGATCCGCACCCACTACCCGATCGAACTCGAGGACGAGATCGCGGTCATCCGGCAGGAGGCGCAGCTCACCGCCGAGGTGCCGGACGCGATCGTCGAGATCCTCGCCCGCTTCACCCGCGCCCTGCGCGGGTCGAGCGCGGTCGACCAGCGCAGCGGTGTCAGCGCCCGGTTCGCGATCGCCGGCGCCGAGACGGTCGCCGCGGCGGCCGTGCACCGTGCAGCACGCCAGGGCGAGCCGGAGGCCGTCGCGCGACCGATCGACCTCGAGACGGCGGTCGACGTGCTCGGCGGCAAGATCGAGTTCGAGAACGGCGAAGAGGACCGCGCGGACGAGGTCCTCGAGCACCTGCTGCGGACCGCCACGGCCGAGACGGTGCGTGCCCGGTTCCGCGGATTCGACTTCGGGGTGCTCGTCGAGGCGCTCGACGGCGGGACGATGGTGACGACGGGCGAACAGGTCGGGGCGCGGGCGTTCCTCGAGGGGCTGCCGTCGATCGGCGAGTCCGACCTGTACGACCAGGTCTGCGAACGCCTCGGTGCCACGAACGACGGCGAGCGCGCGGGTGCGATCGAACTCGCGCTCGAGGGGCTCTTCCTCGCCCGCCGCATCAGCAAGGAGTCCGGCGGGGGCGAAGCCGTCTATGGCTAGGCAGAACCGACGACTGACGCGGGACACCCGGTACGGCGCCGCAGCGCTGTACGGGAAGTACCACGACGGTCCGGATCCGCTCGCGCCGCCCGCCGACCTCGCCGAAGCGCTCGACGCCATCGGGCAGGACGTGATGACCGGCACCTCACCGGAGCGCGCGATGCGGGAGTTCCTGCGCCGTGGCGGCCGGACGCAGCGCGGACTCGACGACCTCGCGCGCAAGGTCGCGGAACGGCGCCGCGAACTCACCGCGAAGAACAACCTCGACGGCACCCTGCAGCAGGTCCGCGAACTGCTCGACCAGGCGCTCCGCGCCGAACGCGGCGAACTCGCCCGCAACGTCGAGCTCGACGACTGCGACCGCGCCCTGGCCGAGATGCAGCTCGACAGCCTGTCCCCGTCGCCGGCCGCCGCGGTGCAGGAGCTCGGCGGGTACGACTGGACGAGCCGCGAGGCCCGGCAGAAGTACGACGAGATCAAGGACCTGCTCGGCCGTGAGGTGCTCGACCAGCGCTTCGCGGGCATGAAGCAGGCGCTCGAGGGGGCCACGGACGAAGACCGTGCCGCGGTCAGCGCGATGATGCAGGACCTCAACCAGCTGCTCGAGGACCACCGCGCCGGCACCGACTCGCAGGAGCAGTTCGACGCGTTCATGGCGGAGCACGCGGAGTACTTCCCGTCGAACCCCGCGAACGTCGACGAGCTGCTCGACGACCTCGCGGCACGGGCCGCCGCCGCCCAGCGCATGCGGAACTCGATGACCGAGGAGCAGCGCGACGAACTCGACGCCCTCGCCCAGCAGGCCTTCGGCTCCCCCGACCTGATGGGGCAGCTGTCCCAGCTCGACGGCAACCTGCGGTCCCTCCGCCCCGGTGAGGACTGGGGCGGATCCGAGCGCATGGAGGGCGACCAGGGGCTCGGACTCGGCGACGGGACCGGGGTCTTCCAGGACATCGCCGACCTCGACGCCCTCGCCGACCAACTCGCCCAGTCCGGACCGGGCTCCGAGCTCGACGACCTGGACCTCGACGCCCTGACCCGGCAGCTCGGTGCCGAGGCCGCCGTGGACGCCAGGACCCTGCAGCAGCTCGAGAAGGCCCTGCGGAACTCCGGGGCGATGCGCCGCGGAGCGGACGGGCAGCTCCGGCTCACCCCGAAGGCCATGCGGCAGCTCGGCAAGAGCCTGCTCCGTGACGTCGCCGAGCGGATGTCCGGCCGACAGGGTGCCCGCGACATCCGGCAGTCCGGCGCGGCCGGCGAACCCTCGGGCGCGACCCGGCAGTGGGCGTACGGCGACACCGAGCCGTGGGACGTCACCCGGTCGATCACGAACGCGCTGACCCGGACCGCGGCCGACGGGCGGGTCGGCCCTGGCGTCCGCCTGACCATCGACGACGTCGAGGTGCAGGAGACCGAGTCCCGCACACAGGCCTGCGTGGCGCTGCTCGTCGACACGTCGTTCTCGATGGCGATGGAGGACCGCTGGGTGCCGATGAAGCGCACAGCCCTGGCGCTGCACACGCTCGTCTCGACGCGGTTCCGCGGCGACGACCTGCAGCTCATCGCGTTCGGACGCGAGGCCGAGGTCGTGGACATCGAGCAGCTCGTGGGTCTCGACGCGATGTGGGACAAGGGCACGAACCTGCACCACGCGCTGCTCCTCGCCAACCGGCACTTCCGGAAGCACCCGACCGCGCAACCCGTGCTGCTCATCGTCACCGACGGGGAACCGACGTCGCACCTCGAGCCGAACGGACAGGTGTGGTTCGACTACCCGCCGGACCCCGTGACGATCGCACTGACCGTTCGGGAGCTCGAGAACGCCGGTCGGCTCGGCGCCCAGACGACGTTCTTCCGCCTCGGCGACGACCCGGGGCTCGCACGGTTCATCGACGCGATGGCGAAGCGGGTGGACGGCTCGGTCGTCGCTCCGGAGAACGACGACCTCGGTGTCGCCGTCGTGGGGTCGTACCTGGGGTCGCGCCGCGGCGGGCAGTCGTTGTTCGACTAGCCGCCGAGTCGATCCCGACAGGGGCTGTTGCGCGGGGTTCCACGGTCGTATGCTGAGCGCCACCACAGTTGCCCCAGACCCCGGCCGCCGTGATCGTTCTTCCCGCGCTGACCTCGTCGGCGCGCCGGAAGCGGTCGGCCGAGTGCACCTGATCCGTTCTCGACCGGTCGACTCCCGCGGGGTCCCGGAGTGCAACGGCGCACTCCACCGGACGCCACGGGTCTCCGCGTCCACGGATCACGGACGCGGACCGGTCGGTGGGGTCCGGACCCGACGGGCCCCACCGTCCCGGACCGGGGCGTCCACGGCCGGCCGGGGTCGCCACGGCAGGCCGGGCCGGCGCGCCGGCTCACGACGGGTGCGTCAGAACAAGGGCCACGGCACCGCGGGGCCGTGCCCCGGCGGTGGCGGGAAGATGCCGACGGCCCGCAGCGCCGCACACCGCGCGCGCACCGTGTCGACCTCTTCCGGCGTCAGGTGTTCGGCGAGTTCGTCGCCCAGGGCACCGCGGAGCGCCTCCGACACCCGGTCGAGCCCCTCGAGTTCGTCCGGCCCGAGCGGCTCCCCGATCCAGCCCCACAGCACCGTGCGGAGCTTGTGCTCGACGTGGAAGGCCAGCCCGTGGTCGACACCGAACCGGTGTCCGTCGGGCATCGCCAGCACGTGGCCACCCTTGCGGTCGGCGTTGTTCACCACGACGTCGAAGACGGCCATGCGGCGCAACGCCTCAGAGTCCTCGTGCACGAGCGTCACCGGCTGGTCGTGCTCGTCGATCGCCTCGAGCACGGGCAGCCACGGCGAACCGTCCGCCTCGGCGGTCTCGGGGGTGACGAGGTCGACGGCGTCCTGGTCCGGGTCGATCGTCTGCCAGCGCTGCACCATGCCGGGGCCGAACGGTCCGTCACCGAGCCACGTCGGTGGCACGATGCCCCAGCCGAACGCCTCGGACACCAGGTGCGCGGCGACCTCGCGGCCGGCGAGCGTGCCGTCCGGGAAGTCCCAGAGCGGGCGCTCCCCCTCGATCGGCTTGTACACGACCGCCTCACCGTCCAGTTCGGCCAGGAACGTCGCGTTCGAGGCCTCGCGGATCCGCGCCGTGATGCTCAGTGAGCCGTCGCTCATGCGTCGCCGGGCGGACGGCCGGCGGCGACGATCTCGCGGGTGCGCTCGACGAACGCGCGAGCGGTGCCGACCGGGATCTTGACCTGGAAGAGCTCGTCGGGTTCGGGGATCTCGACGACCGCCTCGATCTCGAGGCCGTCCTCGCTCTCCTCGGACACGATCTCGACGTCGTCGTCGATCGGGTACGCCTCGATGACCACCTGCGCCGTCGACGGGTCGAAGCCCAGGCTCAGGGCACCGGCACGGAACTCGGGCTCCACCGGCTGGTCGAGCGGTTCCGGGTCGCGGAGCTCCACGGGGGCCGTGTCCGGCACGCTGAAGCGGTTCGCCTCGACCGTGGCGACCTCGTCCAGCAGCTCGTCGATCTTCTCGGCGAGCACGGCGGTCTGCTCCTTCTCGAGGGCGACGCTCGTGACGCGCTTGCCGGAGCGGGCCTGCAGGTAGAAGGCGCGCTCGCCCGGACGGCCGATGGTGCCGACGACGAGGCGGTCCGGCCAGTCGAAGCCGTGGACGATGGAGGGCATACCCGCATTGTAGGAGTGCGGGCCTGCGCCCGTTCAGGGTCTGGCAGGGCCTGCCTCGGACGGGGCCTCCGGATGTCCGGCTCCGCCGCCGACCGCTGCGTCCCCGCTGGGCGCCGGAGCGGTCGCGAGCCACGAGAGATCGCCGGACTCGGTGTTCGTCGCGACCACCTCGGGCCGGTGCTCGCCGTACCGCACGACCGACACCGACGCCGGCCCGACGCCGATGCGTTGGAACAGGTCGAGGTGCATGCCGAACGCGTCGGCCAGGACGGACTTGATGATGTCGCCGTGGCTCACCGCGACCCAGACCGCTCCGGGCCCGTGTTCCGCTTCGACCTCGGCGTCGATGCGCCGGACGGCCGACACCGCCCGGGACTGCATGGTCTGCATGGACTCGCCGCCGGGGAACACCACGGCGCTCGGGTTCGCCTGCACCGTCCGCCAGAGCGGCTCCTTCGCCAGGTCGGCGAGCTTCCGCCCCTGCCACTCGCCGTAGTCCGCCTCGGTGATCGCCCGCTCGATGGCCGACGCGGGGTCGCCCGACTGTCGCTCCAGGATCGCCCGGGCCGTCTGCCGGCACCGCTCGAGCGGACTCGACACGACGGCGACGACCGGCACGGCAGCGATGCGCTCCGCGGTGCGGTCGGCCTGCTTCCGGCCGACGGCGTCGAGTCGCACGCCGGCGGTGCGTCCGGCGAGCACGCCCGTGGCGTTCGCGGTGGTGCGTCCGTGTCGGACGAGGAGGACGGTCGCCATGTGCCCGATCCTAGGCGGCGATCACCGACGCCCCGGCCAGCCGACCGTCCACCACCGTGACGAGTTCGTCGAGGGTCCCGCGGTGCACCAGGTCGTGGGTGACCAGCATCGTCGCGGTGTCCCGCTCGCGCGTCAGTCGGGCGATGAGCTCCATGATCGCCGCGCCGCGCTCCTGGTCCAGCGCACTCGTCGGTTCGTCCACGAGCAGGACGTCGGGTTCGTGTACGAGTGCCCGGGCGATCGCGACGCGCTGCCGCTGCCCGCCGGACAGCTGCGCCGGCCGCTTGTCCAGGTGCTCGGACAGCCCCACCGCGTCCAGCAGGTCGTCGGCCCGGTCCCGGAGCCCTCCCGCGCGACGACCTCCGGCGGGGTGCCGGCCGCCGAGGTGCGCCATCACGAGCACCTGCTCCCGTGCGGTCAGCGACGGCAGCAGGTTCGACTGCTGGAACACGATCCCGATGTGCGCACGCCGCAGGGCGGTGGCTTCGTCCCGGGACAGCGCGGCCGCGTCGACGTCGCCGATGAGCACCCGACCGGAGTCCGGCCGGATGAGCGTCGCGGCGACGGCGAGCAGCGACGACTTGCCCGATCCGGAGGGGCCGGTGATGCCGGTCACGACGCCGGGCCGGGCGACGAGGGACACGTGGTCGACCGCGGTGATCCGCCGGTCGCCGTCGGGGAAGGTCAGGGTGACGTCGTCGAGGGTGATCATCGGTTGCTCCCGAGGGCGGTGAGGGGGTCGGCGGAGGTGACGGTGCGGAGCGCGACGGCGGCGCCGGCGAGTCCGAGGACGGCCATCGCGGCGGCCGGCACGACGGTGGTGACCGGGCTGAGCAGGAACGGCAGTGCACCGCCGGCGAGCGCGCCGAGTCCGACGACGGCCAGCATCCCGACGCCGATCCCCAGGACGAGCACGACGAGCGCCTGTCCGAGCGCATCGCGGACGAGTGATCCGGTGCTCGCGCCGAGGGCCTTGAGCACGGCGACGTCGCCGGCCCGCTGCATGGTCCAGACCGTGAAGAACGCCCCGACGACGAGCGCGGACACCCCGAAGAGCATGACGATCATCAGGCCGAGCGACCCGATCTCGGACCGGAAGGTCTCGAGGGCGGTCAGCGACCCGAGCGGCGACGCGGCGGACGTGCCGGTGGACGCTGCGACGGCGTCCCAGTCCGGGCTGCCGCTGACGGCCAGGACGGTCGGCGCGCCGTCGCCGCCGAGCCGCCGGTCGGCCGCGGCCCACGCCTCCGGGGTCATGGCGAGCACCGGTGTGTGGCTGTACCAGGCGTCGCCGCCGACGACGGCGACGCGGTAGTCCGTCCCGGTGACGGTGATGCGGTCGCCGACCTGCACGCCGAGGTCGGCCGCAGCACCGGACGACAGCCCGACCTGGTCGTCGCGACCGGGTGCGATATCGGTGACGGGGGTCGACCGTGCTCCCGTCGGCAGCCCGACCAGCGCGACGCCGACGGCCGCGCCCGACCCCGCAGCGCCCGACCCCGCAGCGCCGGACCCCGCGCCAGGTGCCGTCGCCCGGCCCTGGACGATGCCCACCGGCACCACGTCGTCGACCCCGCGGGCCGCCTGCCAGCCGTCCACGGCCCGCTGCCCGATGGTGGAGTCGCCGAACGACGGCTGCCCGGTGGACGGCTGCTGCAGGACCAGGCGGTCGCCGGGCAGGTCGAGCACCGCCGAGACGTTCTGCGACGCGAGCCCGCCGGTGAGCCCGGCGAGGAACCCGACGAGCAGGGTGATGAGCGCCACGACGGAGCCGATGAGGACGAACCGGCCACGGGCGAACCGGAGATCGCGCCAAGCGACGAACACGGGGTTCCCTTCCCGGGTCGCAGACCTTCCACGACCACGACTCCCAGCCTCGCCGCGGTGCTCCCACCCGGCATCGCCGGAGGGTTCGGTCCTCCGATCGAACTTTCGGTTGATCCCCACCGGCCGGTGCCTCCGTACGCTGGGGAGCACATGGCGCACAGCACCCTCACCCCGGTCTTCGTCGGTCTGCGGACCGGCCTGCACGTGCTGTCGGCCGCGCTGCTCGCCCTGGTCGTCGTGCGGGTGCTCGTGGACGGTGGCGCCGGCACGTGGGTGCGGTTGGCCCTGGCTGCGGTGTTCGCGGGCGTGTACCTGCTCGGGGCGGTCGTCGCGCGCGGCGACGGCCCCCGTCGGACGGTCGCCGGTGCGGTCTGGCTCATCGCCCTGACCCTCGTCTGGATCGCCCTGCTCGTCGGCGTCCCCGAGGCCGCCTACCTCGTCTTCCCGCTCTTCTTCCTGTACCTGCACGTCCTGCCGCGCATCGTCGGACCGGTGGCCGTCATCACTGCGACCCTGGTCGCCGTCGTCGCCCTCGGACTGCACGGCGGCTTCACCGTCGGTGGTGTGGTCGGTCCGCTGGTCGGAGCGGGCGTCGCACTGCTCATCGGACTGGGGTACCGGGCGCTCGCGCGCGAGGCGGTCGAACGCGAGGCCCTGGTCGCCGAGCTCCTCGCCACGCGCGACCGGTTGGCCGTCACCGAACGCGAGCAGGGCGTCCTCGCCGAGCGGGCCCGGTTGGCCCGTGAGATCCACGACACCGTCGCGCAGGGGTTGTCGAGCATCCAGATGCTGCTGCACGCGGCCGAACGCGCGGACGGGGAGCGTCCGGGGACGGAGCACATCCGGCTCGCCCGTGAGACCGCTGCCGAGGGCCTCGCCGACACCCGGCGGTTCATCCGCGAACTCGCACCACCGGCGCTCGAACGCGGACTCGGGGCAGCGCTGGAACGGTTGGCCGGCTCCCAGTGGTCGCGCGACGGCCTCGACGTCACGGTCGACGTCGCGGAGGCCTCGTTGCCGATGGACGTCCAGACCGCGCTGCTCCGCATCGCCCAGGGCGCCGTCGCCAACGTGGTGCAGCACGCCGCGGCCACCCACGTCCGACTGTCACTCACCGTGGACGGTCAGGAGGCCCGGCTCACCATCGCGGACGACGGCGTCGGTTTCGACCCGGTCGCCGTCCACGACCGGTCGGGCACGACGGACTCGTTCGGGTTGCGTGCCACCGAAGAGCGCGTCGAGCAGTTCGGCGGCCGGCTCGAGGTCGACTCGGCCCCTGGCCGCGGGACGACGCTCGTCGCGATCCTGGAGGTCCGGTGATCCGCATCCTCATCGCCGACGACCACCCGGTGGTCCGCGCCGGGCTCCGAGCACTCCTCGACGGCACGGACGGCATCGTCGTCGCGGGTGAGGCGTCCACCCCGGACGAAGCCGTGGACCTCGCCGCCCGGCTCTCGCCGGAACTCGTGCTCATGGACCTGCAGTTCGGGCAGGACCTCACCGGGGCGGACGCGACGCGACGGATCCGCGCGCTCGACGCCGCGCCGTACGTGCTCGTGCTGACGAACTACGACTCCGACGGGGACATCCTCGGTGCGGTCGAGGCCGGCGCGAGCGGGTACCTGCTCAAGGACGCGCCCCCGCACGAACTCGTCGCGGCCGTCCGCGCCGCCGCGTCCGGACAGAGCGCCCTCGCGCCGACGATCGCGGGTCGGCTCATGGCGCGGATGCGCGCCCCGTCGGTGAGCCTGTCGGCGCGGGAGCTCGAGGTGCTGCGCCTCGTCGCCGAGGGGGCGTCGAACGGCGCCGTCGCCGCGCGCCTGCACATCAGCGACGCCACCGTGAAGTCGCACCTGGTGCACGTGTTCTCGAAGCTCGGGGTGTCCTCGCGCACGGCCGCGGTCTCCGAGGCCCGCGCCCTCGGCATGCTCCGCTGACGACCGCACCCTTGACGGGCCGTCGGCGGACCGATCAGATGGTCACATGACCCGGCACCCTCGAGGGGCCCTGTTCGCCACGTCGACGATGACCGGCTTCGGCATCGCCACGTGGGTGACCAGGACGCCCGCCATCCGCGACGAACTCGGGGCGTCGATCGAGGCGATGGGGCTCGTGCTCCTCGGTCTGTCGATCGGGTCGATGATCGGGATCCTCGGTGCCGGTGCGCTCGTCCGACGGCTCGGGACACGACCGTTGATCCTGCTCGGTGGCGCACTGCCCGTGGTCGGGATGGTCTTGGTCGCCCTGCTCGCTCCGGCACAGGTGCCGGCGGGTGTCTGGGCGGGGCTCTTCCTGATCGGGTTCGGGTCCGGGGTCGCCGAGATCGGGCTGAACGTCGAGGCCGCCGCGGTCGAACGGCGCATCGGCCGCCCGGTGGTGCCGGTGCTGCACGCCTGCTTCAGCCTGGGGACCGTCGTCGGCGGGGTCGTCGGCATCGCGATGACGGCTGCCCGGACACCGGTGCTCGTGCACCTGCTCGTGGGGGCTGCGGTGATGGCGGCACTCGCGGCGTTCGCTGCCCTCAACCTGCAGCCGCTGCCGCGTGCGACGGTGCAGACGGACGGAGCCGACGCCGAGGACGCGACAGGCGCGTCCCGCGTCACCACGGCCACCCGCCGCTCCGTCATCACCGTGCAGCTCGCGCTCATCGCGGTGATCACGCTCGCGATGGCCTTCGCCGAGGGTGCCGCCAGCGACTGGCTCCCGCTCCTGATGACGACCGACCACGACGCCCCGGAAGCGGTCGGCTCGCTGGTCTTCACCGGGTTCGCACTCGCCATGCTCATCGGCCGGTCGGCCGGTACCCCGCTCGTCACGCGGCTCGGGCGGGGCCCGGTCGTCCGGCTCTGCGCCGCGGTCGGCGGGATCGGGGTCCTGCTCGTGGTCGTCTCGCCGAGTCCGGTCGTCACGGCGATCGCCGCCGCCGTCTGGGGGCTCGGCATCGCGCTCGGGTTCCCGCTCGCGATCTCGGCAGCGGGTGATCACCCGACCGACGGGGACCGCCGGGTGTCGGTCGTGGCCACCGCCGGGTACATCGCGTTCCTGGTCGGACCGCCCCTGCTCGGCTTCGTCGGCGAGCACCTCGGGCTGCAGGCGGCGATGCTGGTGCCCCTCGTGCTGCTCGTCGCCGCCTTCGTCGTCGCGCCCGCCGCACGGGACTCCCACGACGTCGACGTCCGGCGGACCGTCTCCACCTGATCCGCGACGCCGGGCGCGGGTCCGGGCGCGCCGCCCCGCGGATCAGTACGGTCGATCCCATGCCGTTCTTCCGCGACAGCCCCCAGCCGACCACCCCCTCGAAGATCCAGGCGGCGTGGTCCGACTCGACGGGCCGCCTGGCGACGCGGTGCCTGCAGGTGATCATCGTCGTCGTGGTCATCGCCGGCGTCGTCTACGCCGGCAGCGTGCTGAGCGTCGTCACCATCCCGGTGCTCCTCGCGCTCATCATCGCCTCGGCCATGCACCCGATCGTGTCCTGGTTGCGCAAGCACAAGGTGCCGTCGGTCCTCGCGACCCTCGCGGTGCTCATCGGCGTCCTCGCGGTGCTCGGGCTCATCGGGTGGCTCATCGTCGTCGCCGTCGAGAACCAGTGGTCGCAGTTGCAGAAGTCGGCCGTCGACGGGTTCCAGCAGTTGCAGGACTTCGCGAAGAACCTGCCGATCTCGATCTCGGACAAGCAGGTCGACGACGCCGTGGCGTCCGTCACCGACTTCATCACGAGTGCGCAGTTCGGCTCGGGTGCCCTGGCCGGCGCCTCGGCCACCGCGAACTTCCTGACCGGCCTCGTGCTGATGATCGTGGTGCTGTTCTTCTTCCTGAAGGACGGCCCGAGCATCTGGGAGTTCCTGCTCCGCCCGTTCACCGGTGAGCGCTACGACCGTGCACGCCGGGTGGGCGACCGCGTGGTCTCGACCCTCGGCGGGTACGTCCGAGGCACCGCCACGGTCGCCGCCGTCGACGCCATCGGCATCGGTGTCGGCATCGCGATCGTCGGCGTCCCGCTGGCACTCCCCCTGGCCGTCGTCGTGTTCATCACGGCCTTCATCCCGATCGTCGGTGCGACGGCAGCCGGCATCCTCGCCGCCCTGGTCGCGCTCGTCGCACTCGGTCCCGTCCAGGCGCTCATCGTCGTCGGGATCGTGATCCTCGTGAACCAGCTCGAGGGCAACCTGCTCCAGCCGGTGCTGATGGGACGCACCCTCAAGCTGCACGGCCTGGTCATCCTGATCGGCCTGACCGCGGGCACCGTCCTGGCGGGCATCACCGGTGCCATCATCTCGGTGCCGCTGCTGGCCGCCGCGTGGGGCGCGATCCTGGTCTGGGACGGCCCGAACACCCCCGCGCGTCCGTGGCGCAAGAAGCGCAACGAGGACGTCACGGCCCACGAACTCCCCGCCGACTGACACCATGGACCCGTGCTCGTCTCCATCGTCTACATGAGTCGCGCCGTCGTCCCCTTCGACGACGGCGACCTCGCGACGCTGCTGGACGGCTCACGGCTCCGCAACGAGGCGCTCGGCGTCTCCGGGCTGCTCGTCGTGAAGGGCGGCCGCTTCATGCAGTTGCTCGAGGGCCCTGCGTGGAGCGTCGACGACCGGTTCGCCGCCATCAGCCGTGATCCGCGGCACGGCGAGGTGAAGTCGCTCATCCGCGAGGACATCGAGCGACGACGATTCGACGGCTGGTCGATGGCCTACCGCTCGCTCGACGACGCGGAGGTCCACGCGGAGCCGGGCTTCAGTCCGTTCCTGTCCGGCGAGACGGACTTCCCGCGGTCGTTCGACCGCACGAGCGCGGCGTGGCTGCTCAAGTGGTTCCGCGACCGCGAACTCCACGACCGCTGAACGCCTCGTCGACGACGCCGAGCAGCCGGTCGCGGTGCGCCGGGTCAGCCGTGGCCGTCAGGACCACCCGCCACATCGTCGCGACCGCGGGGAACAGATCGGCCCGCCCGGTGCGGACGTCGGACACCAGTTGCACGCCCGTGAAGTACGGCACGACGGTGGCGCCGAGCTGTTCCGCGGTCAGGTCGGTGCGGAGCTCGCCGCTCGCGATCGCCAGCCGGAACACGTCGACGATCCCGCCGATCCACTGCTCGTAGAAGCTGACCGTGGCCGCGTGGAACTCGCCGCGCTCCAGTGACAACCGGATGCCCGCCCGCACGATCGGGTCGGTCCGCAGCAGGTCCGCGATGGCTCGCGAGGCGCCGACCAGGGCAGCTGCTGGTGACTGCTCGGTGTGGCTCACGACGTCGAAGGTCCGGACGTTCTGCTCGTCGATCACACCGAGCGCGAGGGCCAGCTTGGTCGGGAAGTGGAAGTGCAGCGCCCCCTGCGAGACGCCCGCCCCGCGGGCGATGGCCGCGATCGTCGCGGCGGCGAAGCCGACGCGGTCGAACTCCTCCGCAGCGGCCACCAGGATCTGCTCACGTCGTTCCACGTGACCAGTCTGACGGTCTGGAGGCGCGGGGCGGGCGTGCCCCGTGCCTCCAGACCGAGGGGTGGTCGCGTCAGACCGCGTCAGGCGACCCGCGCGCTCAGGTGAGCGCCAGCAGGTTGTTGACCTGCTCGTTGATGCCGGTCAACGTCGAGATCGGCTTGCCGTTCGCGTAGACGTTGTCGAAGGCCGGCTGCAGGAGCGCCTGCACGTCCGCCGGGTTGCGGGTGACGGGGAACAGGAACGTGGTCTTCTCCTCGACCTGCCGGGTGAACGCCGACACGTCCAGCCCGCGCTTCCGGAACGACGCGACCGCCGCCTCGGTACCGGCGGGACGGGCCGGGAACACGACGCCTGCGCGGCCGACGATCTCCTGGGCGGTGTCGCTGCCGAGGAACGCGACCCACTTCGCCGCCGCCTCCGGGTCCTTCGCCTGCTTCGTGATCGAGTCGCCGAGCCCGTTGAACATCGACGCCCGCTTGCCCGTCGGCCCGATCGGCGTCGGGGCGACGGCGATGTCGAGGTCCTTCATGTTCAGGTACGTGCCGATCATCCACGAACCGTTGAACGACAGCGCGCACTTGCCCGCGCCGAGCTGCACGTCGGGACCGGTCGTCGTCGAGAAGACGCCGTACTTCGCCATGTAGCCCTTGTCGGCCAGGCGGTAGTACCAGGCGAGGGTGTCCTGCACGGTCTTCTCGTCGTAGCGGAACTTGTCGCCCCACGGGTTCTCGTTCGTGTAGAACCAGTCGGTCGACCCGGTGAAGGGCGACCACTGCGTCTGGCCGAAGCCGTCGCCGCCGGACCCGTTCGACGAGATGCCGTAGACCTCGACGTTCTCCTTGTCGAAGCCGGGCTCGTCACCCCGCCGACCCTTGGAGTCGATGGTCAGGTGCGCGAGCATCCGTTCGAACGAGCCGCCGTCGTCGGGGTTCCACTCGAGCGTGGCGAGCTCGTCGTCGGAGACGCCGGCCTTCTGCATCGCCTTCCGGTCGTAGAACATCCCGATGGTGTCCCAGTCCTTCGGCGAGCCGTAGCGGTGGCCGTCCTGGCCCTTCCACAGCTCGGCGAGGCCGGACTGGTAGTCGTCGTCGCTGATGGACTTCGTCGCGTCGAGCTCGTCGAGCTTGTAGAGCACGTCGAGGTCGGAGAACTGCGGGAACTTCGTCAGGTGGTCGGTGAAGACGTCCGGCGCGGTGCCGGCGATGAACCCGGCCGTCAGCTTGGTCCAGTAGTCGGCCCACCCGAGCTGGGTGATCTGCACCGTGATGTCGGGGTTCTCGCGGTGGAAGGCCTTCGCGACCTGCTGGTAGGCGGGCAGCTGGTTGGAGTCCCAGAGCCAGTAGCTCACGGTGCGGGCGCCGCTCTTCGAGGCGGTCCCCCGGCTCGGGGACGAGCAGGCGGCGAGCGCACCGAGGGCGAGGGCTGAAGCGCCGCCCGCGAACAGTGCGCGGCGGGAGAGGTTGTTCGTCATGGTGTGGTCCTGTCCGAGCCGGGGCTACTTGATCCCGGAGAAGCCGATGGAGTTGACGATCCGCTTGGCGAAGACGCCGAACAGCACGATCATCGGGAGCGCCGCCACGAGGGTCGCGGACATCAGCCCGGCCCAGTCGGTGCCGGACTGTGGGGACTGCGACTTGAAGACGCCGAGTGCGACGGTGAGCACCCGCGAGCTGTCCGTGTACGACACCATGAGCGGCCAGAAGTAGTCGTTCCAGCTCGTGATGTACGTCAGTACGGCGAGCGTCGCGATCGGTGCAGCGGCCATCGGGATGACGAGCCGGAAGAACACCCGGACCTTGCCCGCGCCGTCGATCAGCGCGGCCTCCTCGACCTCCTTCGAGATGCCGAGGAAGAACTGCCGCAGGAAGAACACCGCGAACGGGGTCATGAACATCGTCGGCAACGCGATGCCGAGCAGGTTGTCGACGAGCCCGAGCTGCTTGATGAGCGTGAAGTTCGGCAGCAGCGTGAAGATCGCGGGCACCATCAGGCCGGCGAGGAACACCCCGAAGACCTTGTCGCGTCCGGGCCAGCGCAGGCGGGCGAAGGCGTACGCGGCGGCGGCCGAGAAGAACACCTGGCCGACCGTGACGAGCGTCGACACGATCACGGAGTTGAGCAGGTACCGCCAGAAGTTCAGGGCAGCGCCGGAGCCACCCTGGGCGAGGGCCTCCTCGGTGGACTGCAGGCCGAGGACCCGCTCGAACCCGCCCAGGCTGAACCCGACGGGCAGCAGCGACGTGGGGTCGGAGTTGATCGCACCGTTCGACGACAGGGCGGTGCGCAGGATCCAGTAGAACGGGAACAGGGTGACGACGATGACGATGATCATCGCGACCCAGGCGAGGACGCGGCCGACCGACGGACGGCGACGGTGGCCGGCTCCGGGTCGGGGCGGACGCTTCGTGGTGACGGAACGGGTGAGGGTCGTGGTCATGGTGCGGCGCTCCGTTCAGTCCAGGTCCGACTCACCCGAGCGGGTGAGGCGGTACTGGATGATCGTGATGATGCTGAGGACGATGAGGAGCGCGACCGAGACCGCGGACGCGTAGCCGAACTGGAACCGGCCGAACGCCAGGTTGTAGATGTAGTTCTGCACGACGTTCGTGGCGTTCGCGGGGCCGCCCTGCGTGGTGACGGCGACGGTGTCGAACACCTGGAACGACCCGATCACCGTGATGATGAGCACCAGCGACAGGATCGGGCGGAGCAGCGGCACCGTGATGCGCCAGAACATCTTCCACTCGCTCGCACCGTCGATGCGGCCGGCTTCGTAGACCGTCTCGGGCAGCGACTGCAGTCCGGCGAAGATCAGGAGCGCCGTGTAGCCGACGTGCCGCCACACGTTGATGAGCGCGATCGACGGGATGCCCCAGACGTCGCTCTGCAGGAACGGGATGCGGTCCAGGCCGAGGGCCGCGAGCATCTCGTTGCCGATGCCGAGCTGGGTGTCGAGGATCCACAGCCAGACGAGCGCCGCGACGACGTTCGACACCAGGTAGGGCGCCAGGACGATGCCGCGCACGAAGGTCGACTTCGTCAGGCGGTGCATCATCACGGCGATGAACAGTGCGACGACCGTCTGGATGACGATGTTGATGAGCACGTACTCGATCGTGACGACCATCGAGTGCCAGAAGATCGAGTCCTGCACGAGCCGCGCGTAGTTCTGCAGCCCGGTGAACTCCGGCTCGGTGAGCAGGTTGTAGGACGTGAAGCTCAGGTAGATGCCCCGCACGGTCGGCCAGGCGAGGAACACCACGAAGCCGATCGCGGCCGGCGCGATGAACAGCAGCGCGAGCCACAGGTCGTTCCGGGGACGGCGGCGGCGTGGGACGGTGGTACGGGCGAGCGGGAGGTCGGCTGCCCGACTCCTCCGTCTCGTGCTGGCGGTCGTCAAGGGTGACGACACAGGGCTCTCGGTGGCCATCGCGACTCCTTCGTCTGCGGTGGACTGACGTGCAGCAGTCCGTGAGCCGGGAATCTACACGTGGTGACACCGGGTGGCAAGAGGCTCTTTCACGCGCCGAATCCGGGGTTGTCACGTGTAGACAATCGTGTCAGGATGGCGGTCGATCGCATCGGCGCGACCTGCCCGGCGACGCATCCCTCACCCTGGAAAGGTCACTGATGATCTCTGTCGGAATGGTCGGCGCGGGCCAGTTCGCCCCCCAGTTCGCCAAGCTGTTCAAGCTCCACCCGGACGTCGACCGCGTCTTCGTGACCGACCTCGTCGACGACCGCGCGTCGGAGCTCGTCGAGTCGCAGCACCTCGACGGCACGTTCGCCGACTTCGACGCCGTGCTCGCCTCGGACGTCGACGCCGTCGCGATCTTCACGCAGCGCTGGACGCACGGTCCGCTCGTCGTCAAGGCGCTCCGCGCCGGCAAGCACGTCTACTCGGCGGTGCCGATGGCGATCTCGGTCGACGAGATCCGCGACATCATCGAGGCCGTCCGCGAGACCGGGCTCACCTACATGATGGGCGAGACGAGCTACTACAACCCCGCGACGGTGTTCGCCCGCAAGCAGGTCGCCGACGGCGCCTTCGGCCGGGTCTTCTACTCCGAGGGCGACTACGTGCACGACATGGACCTCGGGTTCTACGCCGCGTACCAGTTCAGCGGTGGCGAGGACTGGAAGCGCACCGCCAGCTACCCGCCCATGCTGTACCCGACCCACTCGGTCGGCGGCGTCCTCGGCGCCATCCCGGGCCACGCGGTCAGCGTCAGCTGCATCGGCGTCAAGGACGACCGGGGCGACGGCGTCTTCGACAAGGACGTCAGCCAGTTCGACAACGACTTCTCGAACGCCACCGCCCTGTTCGAGCTCGACAACGGCGGCGTCATGCGCATCAACGAGATGCGCCGCGTCGGCTACCCGTCGCACATCCGCGAGTCCCGCTTCCGCTACTTCGGCACCGAAGCGAGCTTCGAACAGCTCGCGAAGACCAGCGTCTGGCAGGACAAGGAGGACTCGCACGACATCAGCGACAAGATCAACACGCAGGCGACGATGGACCTCGACGACCCGCGTCTCGCCGGCGTCGACCCCTCGCTGCGCGACGCGTTCGTGTCCGGCTACGCCGAGGTGCACGACACCGACCGCCTGCCCGCCGAGTACGCCGGCGTGCCGACCGGGCACGAGGGCTCGCACCAGTTCCTGGCCGACGACTTCGTCCGCGCCGTCGTCGACCGGACCCTGCCGCCGGTGAACGCCTGGACCGCCGCACGCTTCACGCTGCCCGGCATCATCGCCCACCAGTCGGCCCTGCAGGGCGGCGCACGCCTCGAGGTGCCGGACTTCGGGGACGCCCCGGAGACGACCTCGGCGGTGCCCTCGTCTAGTATCGCCAGCGAATAGCAAGTGGTGTTCGGGTGTCGGTCCACACGGGCCGGCACCCGAACGCGACTTCCGAGCCGACGAAGGTGGCACCCGTGAGCGTCCCGACGACCCCGAGGGCGGTCACCCGCGCCGACGTCGCCCGGTACGCCGGCGTGAGCACCTCCGTCGTCAGCTACGTCGTGCACGACGGCCCCCGCCCCGTCGCGGCGGCCACCGCCGCCCGGGTCCGTGACGCGATCCGGGTCCTCGGGTACCGCCCGAACGCCAGCGCCCAGGCCCTGCGCACCGGGTCGTCGAAGATGCTCGGGCTCATCGTGCCCGAGCTCGACAACCCCTTCTGGTCCGAGCTCGCCGTGGAGGTCACCCACGCCGCAGCAGCCCGCGGCTACGACGTCCTGCTCGCCAACAGCGACGGCGACGCCACCCAGGAGCGCGAGCGGCTCCGCAGCCTGTCCGCCCGCCAGGTCGACGGGATCATCGTCACGAGCATCATGACCCACCCGGACCTGTCCACCGTGTCGGACCCGGGCATCCCGATGGTCCTGCTCAACACCTTCTTCGAGGTGCCCGAGTACGCCAGCATCGGCGTCGACGCCCTGCGGGGCGCGTACGACGGCACCCAGCACCTGGTCGAGCACGGCTACGGGTCGATCGGCCTCGTCATGGGGCACGCCGGCTCCATGGAACTCCGTGAACAGGGCTGGATGCGGGCCCTGCGCGACGCCGGGCTGCCGGACGGCCCGATCGTGCGCTGCGACTTCACCCGACGGGGCGGGTACGAGGCCGGCCTGCGCATGTTCGCGGACGGGACGGGACCCCGCGCCGTCTTCGTCAGCTCGGACATGCAGGCCGTCGGTGTGCTGCGGGCGCTGTGGGAACTCGGGCTGCGCGCACCGGAGGACGTCGCGATCGTGTCGTTCGACGGCGGTGCCGAGGCGGACTACACGAACCCGCAGCTCACGACGGTCCGGCAGCCGATCGAGACGATGGCCACCGCCGCCGTCGACCGTGTGCTCGGGCTCGACGCGGACAACCAGTGGCACCGCGACCTGGTGCCCGCCGAGTTGGTCCTGGGCGCGAGTTGCGGGTGCGACGTGCGTCGCTGACGCACCACCAAACCGTCCTGGAGGCGCGGGGCGGGGCCGCCACGGGCCTCCCGTCCGTCAGGTGGCCGGGTCCATGACGGCGGTGAGCCGCTGGAGCGGCACACGCTGCTGGGACTCCTGCGTCACCGCGACCGCTTCGACCGGCTCGCCGGAATCGGTGTCGACGAAGCGCAGGTCCGACGTCAGCTCCGTGGGGCGGTACCGATCCGCCCAGCCGCCGAGCGCCAGGAGCACCAGCGAGAGATCGCGGCCGGCGTCGGTGAGGACGTACTCCTCGCGCGCCCGGGCACCCTCCGGCTTGTAGGTCGTGCGCTCGAGCACTCCCCCGTCGACGAGGGAGGCCAGTCGTGCGGTCAGGACTTCGCGCGGGACGCCGAGGCTCTGTTGGAACTGACTGAAGCGCGTCGAACCGGCGAGGGCGTCACGCACGATCATGAGCGTCCACTTCTCGCCGAGGACGTCGAGGGACCGTGCGATGGGGCAGCGCTCGTCGCCGCCGAGGATGCCGAGCATGCGTTCATCCTAGCTGGGTTCGATTTCCGGACACAACGTGCTAGGTTCGGTTTCCGTACTCAACTTCTCTCGTCTGGAGCCCCTCATGACCGACCTCACCAACTCCATCGTCCTCGTCACCGGAGCGAACGGCGGCCTCGGCGCCGAGTTCGTCCAGCAGGCCCTGGACCGCGGCGCTGCCAAGGTCTACGCGACCGCCCGCACCCCGCGCACCTGGGACGACGATCGCATCGTGCCGCTCGCCCTCGACGTCACCAGCCAGGAGAGCGTCGACGCCGCAGCCCGTGCCGCCGCGGACACCACGATCGTCGTGAACAACGCCGGGATCGCCGGCGCCGACCCGCTCGTCGACACCTCGGTCGCGGAGGTCGAGCGCATCTTCGCGACGAACGTCTTCGGCGCGCTCCGTGTCGCCAAGGCCTTCGCCCCCTCGATCGGCGGCGGCGCACTGATCGACGTGCACTCGGCTCTGAGCTGGGTCGCTCTGGCCGGCGCGTACTCGGCGTCGAAGGCAGCGTTCTGGTCGATCACGAACTCGCTCCGCCTCGAGCTCGCACCCCAGGGCACCCAGGTCGTCGGCGCACACCTCGGTTACACCGACACCGGCATGACGGCGGGGCTCGACGTCGAGAAGTCCGACCCGGCCGACATCGTCCGGCTCATCTGGGACGCCGTCGAGGCCGGCGAGCACGAGGTCCTGGCGGACCAGGTCAGCCGTGACGTCCGTGCCGGACTCAGTGCGCCGCTGGCGGCGCTGTACCCGGCGCTCGCGACCGCCTGACACTCGTGGACGACCCGGCAGCCCCCGCCGCTACCATGACCGCATGGGGACGGCGGGGGCAGTGTCGGAGCGGCGCACGGGGTGGACGTCCGCGGGGTGGGCGGCCCTGTTCTGGGTGACGGCAGCGCTCGGGACGGTCGCGGGCTTCGCCACGTGGTTCTGGCTGTACCTGGCGTCCGACGTCGACAACCGACGTTCAGCCGACGACTTCTCGCACCCGAACGAGGGCGCGCTGTCCCTCGGCCTCCCGGTGGTGGTGGTCGCGCACGTCATCGGCTTCGGGTTGCTGCTGCTGACCGCCCGGAGGGCACGCCGCGGCCGCCGATCGGCGTGGTGGTTCGCAGCGGTCGCGCTGGTCACGAGCTCCCTGGTCGGGATGGCGGCGCTGATGCCGCTCACCGACGGCCAACTCCTGATGCCGTACCCGCTGCCGTTCGTGCCGTGAGCGGGACGGGTCAACCGCCGGCGCCGCGGCCGGTGATCCGGCGGTTCGTGGCCGTGATGGCGGCGCGTTCCCGGTCCGACAAGCCGCCGGCGAGCAGGATCCGGGCCAGTACCTCGCTCTTGCGCTCGATGTAGTCGTCGATGTCCTCGGCCTCGGCAGCCGCCCGGCGCTTCACGGCGGCGTATTCGTCGCGCAGGGCCGGGTCGGCGCGCAGCACGTCGCGGACGGCGAGGTGGTTCCGGAGCGAGAGCGATCCGACCTTGGCGACGTAGGTGTTGCTCGGGGCGAAGCGCTCGGGTGTCCGGAAGGCCTGCCGGTCGGGGACACCGAGGTCGCCCCGTGGCTCGAAGCCGATCGTGGACAGCGCTGCGACCGCCGCCGCGACGTCGCCGGCACCGACCACGATGTCGACGTCGATCACGGGCTTCGCCGCGAGGCCGGGCACCGACGTGCTGCCGACGTGCTCGATGCTGCGGTAGGGCGCACCGGCGGCGTCGAGGGCTGCGGCGTACGCGTCCCGCAACACCGCGAACCGCACGGGCCACGACGGCTGGTACTCGACGACCTCGATCATCGAGTGCGCCGCGTGGCAGGAGGGGGTGCGAGGAGCTGGAACATGACGTGGTCGCGCCAGGCTCCGTTGATCGTGATGTACTCCGGCGCGAACCCGTAGCGCTTGAACCCCGCGGACTCGAGGGCACGCTGAGACCCCACGTTCTCCGGCAGCGTCTCGGCCTGCACCCGGTGGAGTCGGAGGACGTCGAACGCGTGGACGGCAGCGGCGGCGACGGCGCGGGAGGCGTGGCCCTGGCGCAGCCGGTCGGCGCGGATCCAGTACCCCATGGCACACGACTGCAGGGCTCCGCGGGTGATGCCGCTCAGCGTGATGCGCCCGAGGAGTTCACCGTCGGTCGACTCGATCACGAACGGGACCGCGGTGCCGGCACGCTCCGCAGCGAGCGACTGCACGATGACGTCGTGCTGGCCCTGCTCGGTGAAGTACGCCGGGGCCCGGGACGGCTCCCACGGGCGCAGGTGCTCGGCGCTCGCGGTGATGACGGCGGCGAGCGTCGCCGCGTCGTCGACGCGGAGCAGGCGCAACCGGGTGTCCATGGCGGAGGGTGTGGGATTCGAACCCACGAGACATCTCTGCCCACCTGTTTTCAAGACAGGCTCCATCGGCCGCTCGGACAACCCTCCAGTGACGCGACCACGTGGCGAGACGTGACCGCGTCCCGGGAAGTCTAACGGGCCTCCCGTCCGCCGTGCGCGTCAGCGCATGCCGGGGTCAGCGCGGCAGGGAGTCGAGCGCCGCTGCCAGGCCGTCGTCGGACACGCCACCGGTGAGTTCGTTGCCGGCGTCCACGACGTCGTCGGGTGCCTGGCCCATCACGACGCCGCGACCGGAGGTCGACGCCCACCGGAGCATGTCGATGTCGTTGCGGCCGTCGCCCGCCGCGAAGACGCGCGACCGCGGGATGTCGAGCCACTCGCGCACGCGTTCCATCGCGGTGGCCTTCGTCACGCCCTCTGGTGCGATGTCGAGCCACGCGGTCCACCCGACCGTGTACGAGACCTTGTGCAGGCCCATGTCCTCGACGATCTGCAGGAACTCCTCGAGCCCGTGCTCCGGCGAGATCACGACGACGCGGGTGGCCTCGACCGTGAGCAGCTGCTCGAACGGCACCAGCTCGCCGGCGTTGGTCATGGTGTCGGCGGGGAAGTTCTCGGACAACCGGAAGTGGCCAGTCTCGTCCTCGACGCCGAAGGCCGCGTTCTCCAGTGCACCACGGATGGTCTGCAGGACGTCGCTCGGGTCGAAGTGCTCGACGTGGACACGCTCGTAGGACCCGTCCGGACGACGGGTCAGGGTCAGCGCGCCGTTGGCGCAGACGAGGTACTTCGGCTCGATGCCGAGGGTCTCCAGCAGCGGAACCGTCATGCCCTCGCTGCGGCCCGTGGAGAGCATGACCTCGTGCCCGGCGGCCTCGGCATCGCGCACGGCGGCGACCACGGCCTCCGTGATGACGCCGTCCTCGCGCATCGTGGTGCCGTCGATGTCGAGCGCGACCAGCCACCGCTTCGTGCGGGCGGGAGCACCGGCGCCCGCGCCCTGCGCGGCGCCGTCCACGAACCGCCCCTGCGTGCTCATCGGGGCTCGATCACCTCGACGCCACCGAGGTAGGGGCGCAGCACCTCGGGCACGACGACGGATCCGTCGGCCTGCTGGTGGGTCTCGAGGATCGCGACGATCCAGCGGGTGGTCGCGAGGGTGCCGTTCAGGGTGGCGACCGGGGCGGTCTTGCCGCTCTCGGTGCGGTACCGGATGTCGAGGCGACGGGCCTGGAACGTCGTGCAGTTCGACGTCGAGGTGAGCTCGCGGAACGTGCCCTGCGTCGGGACCCAGGCCTCGATGTCGTACTTCTTCGCCGCGCTCGTGCCGAGGTCACCCGCGGCGACGTCGATCACGCGGTAGTGCAGCCCGAGGTCCTGCAGCATCTGCTCCTGGTACGACACCAGCTTCTCGTGCTCGGCCTCGGCCTGGTCCGGGTGGACGTAGGCGAACATCTCGAGCTTGTTGAACTGGTGCACGCGCAGGATGCCGCGGTTGTCCTTGCCCGCCGAGCCGGCCTCGCGCCGGTAGCAGGTCGACCAGCCGGCGTAGCGGTGCGCGGTCTTCTCGATGTCGAGGATCTCGTCGGCGTGGAAGCCGGCGAGGGCGACCTCGCTCGTGCCGGTCAGGTACAGGTCGTCGGCCTCGAGCCGGTAGACCTCGGCCGCGTGCTCGCCGAGGAAGCCGGTGCCCGCCATGGTCTCGGGGCGGACGAGCGTCGGGGTGATGAGCGGCTCGAAGCCGGCAGCGATGGCGCGGTCGAGGCCGAGCGACATGAGCGCGATCTCGAGCCGGGCGCCGAGGCCGCGCAGGAAGTAGAAGCGCGAGCCGGAGACCTTCACGCCGCGCGGGATGTCGATGATGCCGAGGTGCTCGCCGAGGTCGGCGTGGTCCTTCGGCTCGAAGTCGAACTCGGGCTTCGTGCCGACGGTGCGGAGGGTGACGAAGTCCTCTTCGCCACCGGCCGGGACGCCGGGCAGCACGACGTTCGGGATGGCGCGCACGACGGAGTTGAAGGTCTCCTCGGCCGCGGTGACGGTCGCCTGGGCTTCCTTCACCCGGGCCGAGAGCGCCTGGGCCTGCTGCACGAGCGCGGCCTTCTCGTCCTTCGGGGCCTTGGCGACGGTCTTGCCGAAGGCGTTCTGCTCGGCGCGGAGCGACTCGAACGCGGTGATCGCGCTGCGTCGGGCGGCGTCGGCAGCGACGGCCTCGTCGACCACGGCGACGGATGCGCGGCGGGACTCCTGCGAGGCCTTGATGACGTCCGGGTTGTCACGAAGCAGCTGGGGATCGATCACCGCTCCATCCTAGAGGCGGCGCCATGGGGAGGAACCCGCCGCTCGCAGCGTCCGATCGGTACCGTTGATCCCATGTCGACCCCTTCGGAGACCGCGCCCGCGGACCAGGACGCCCTCCCCACCGAGCACCGGACGGCTGCCGTGGTCTACAACCCGGTCAAGGTCCACCTGCCGACCCTCAAGGCCACCGTGGAACAGCACCAGCAGGAAGCCGGCTGGGCCGAGACGCTCTGGTTCGAGACCACCGAGGAAGACCCGGGCGGGGGCATGGCCCGCGCAGCGCTCGACGCGGGAGCCGACGTCGTCGCCGCCGCGGGCGGCGACGGCACCGTGCGCGCGGTCGCCGAGGTCGTGCACGGCTCCGGTGCCTCGCTCGCGCTGCTGCCGAGCGGGACGGGCAACCTGCTCGCCCGCAACATGAAGCTCCCCCTCGACGACCTGGCGAGCAGCGCGCACACCATCTTCTCCGGCCACGAGCGGGCGATCGACTTCGGCCTCATCGGCATCGAGCGGCCGGACGGCGCCCGCGAGCAGTTCGGCTTCGTCGTGATGGCGGGCCTCGGACTCGACGCCCGGATGATCGCGAACACCCGGCCCGAGCTGAAGAAGCGCGTCGGGTGGCTCGCGTACCTCGACTCGCTGCTCCGCTCCGTGCGGGACACCGACGGCTTCGAGTTCAAGTACCGGCTCGACGAGTCGGCCCGCAACGGTTCGGTGCGCGCGCACTCGGTCATCGTCGGCAACTGCGGCATGCTGCAGGCGAACGCGATGCTCCTGCCCGACGCCGAGATCGACGACGGCGTGTTCGACATCGTCGTGATGCGCCCCCGCGGCTTCTTCGGCTGGGTGCGGATCGGTGCACGCGTGTTCTGGGAGAACGGGATCCTGCGCTGGTTCCGGCGTTCGGCGCTGTCCGAGACGCTGATCGGTCGACGCATCACGACGGCGGCGAAGCAGGAACGTCCACTGCGGTACATGCGCGGCGAGGAGTTCACGCTGCGGCTCGAGAAGCCCGACGAGTTCGAGATCGACGGCGACCCGGTGGGCGAGATCACGGCGTTCCGTGCGCGGATCGACCCCGGTTCGCTGACCGTCAAGGTGCCGACGGTGGAGCCGCGGCCGAGCTGGGTGCGCGGCCGCAAGCGCTGAGGGGCGGCGGGCTCCGCACGGTGCCGCGTTGCGCACTCCGTGCGAGGTCGGTCCGGGCTGAGGCAGCCGCGCACCGTGCAGCGTTGCGCACCCCGTGCGCGGTTGCGTGCTCGGTGCGAGGTTGTAGCGGCGCACGGAGCGGGCAACCTCGCACCGGCCGACAAGAGCCGCACCGAGCGACCGCACCGAGCAGCACCGCAGACAGCACCGCCGCGCGTCAGCCCGCGTCGGGCTCGCCGGACACGATGGCGCGCAGCCAGTCCCGCGCCTCGACGAACGCGGCGTCCGAGTAGCGCGCCGGCACCTCGGGCTGCGCGCCGTCGGCTCGCGGGTACGAGCCGAGGAACGTCACGCGCGGGCTGAACCGTCGTAGGCCGAGCAGGGCGTCGGCCACGCGCTCGTCCTGCACGTGCCCGTCCAGGTCGATGACGAACCGGTAGCGGCCGAGCTCGTCGCCGATCGGCCGCGATGACAGCAGCCCCATGTTGATCCCGCGGGTCGCGAATTGCTCGAGCATGTCGACCAGGGCGCCGGGGTGGTCGGCCGGCAGCTCGACGATGACGCTCGTCTTGTCGGCACCGGTCGGCTCGGGCAGCGCCAAGGTCTTGGACACGAGCACGAAGCGGGTCACGGCCGAGGCGTTGTCACCGATCGACGACGCGAGCACGACGACGTCGTGGTGGTCGGTGATGCCGGGCGGTGCGACGGCGGCGTCGGCGGTGGGGTTCGCCTCGAGCAGGGCGAGCGCGGCGGCGACGTTCGACGACGCCGGGATGTGACCGTGGCCGGGCAGGTTCGCCTCGAGCCAGTTGTGGGTCTGCGCGTACGCGACCGGGTGCGCGTTCACCGTGCGGACGTCGGCGAGCACGGTGCCGGGGCGCGCGACGAGCACGAAGTCGACCGGCACGAGGTACTCCCCCACGATCCGTACGCCGGGGATCCGGGCGAGGGCGTCCTGCGTCGCGCTGACGCCGCCGTCGACGCTGTTCTCGATCGCGATGACCGCGCCGACCGAGCGGCCGGACATGACGTCGTCGAGCGCTTCACCGACGTTGTTGACGCTCCGCCAGGGCTTGCCGGCTGCGGCTTCGACGAGCTTGAGGGCCGCCTCGGTGAAGGTGCCGGCGGGTCCGAGGTAGGAGTACGTGTCGGACGGCGCGGCGGGGTCGGTCATGGGCCGAGCCTATTGCAACGACCGAGCCCGCAGACGCGGGCGCAGACGCGGGCGCAGACGCGGGCGCACAGCGCCGTTCAGTCAGTGCTGGCGCCGGTCAGCCGGGCCTCGCAGATCGCGGTGTCGTCGTCGTCCCGCGGGTACGTCAGGGCAGCGAACCGCCCTTCGGGGTCGAGCCGTGTGAGCAGTGCGGCCGCGATGCCGTCGAGCTGGACGACCTGCTCGACGCTCAGGGCGTCGATCACGACGTGGCGTGCGGTGCGGACGTGGTCCGGAGCGGCCTCGACGATCGTGGCGTACCCGGCGTCGGTGAGCCGGACGTCGGTCGCACGGCGGTCCGAGGTCGAGGGGCAGCGCGTCACGAGTCCGCGCTTCTCGAGCCGGGACACCACGTGCGACAGCCGGGGCAGCGAGGCGTTCGTCGCCGAGGCCAGCGCCGACATGCGCAGCGTGCGGCCGTCGGTCTCGGAGAGCATCGCGATGACCATGTAGTCGAAGTGCGTCAGGTCCGCGTCCCGCTGCAGCTGCTGGTCGAGCGCCGCCGGCAGGAGTTCCATGACGGCCACGAGCTTCATCCACGCGCGCAGCTGCTCGCGGGTGAGCCACGGGGTCTCGTCGGTCATGTCTGCATCCTACCGAATGGTTGTCGCTTTAACCAGTGCCGTCCGCCGCGCACGGACCACCCCGACGACGAGCACCGCCACCACCGCGAGCAGCAGCACCCCCTCGACGATCAGCAACCGCGTGCCGTAGTCGAACGGCAGGATCGTGGGGTTCTTCTGCCCGTGCCGCTTCGCCGCGATCTCGGGCAGCACCACGAGGGCGAGCACACTGCCGAGCACGATCACCGTCTGCACCACGACGAGCACCCACGCCCGGAGCGACCGCCCCGCCCGACGCAGGAGCAGTCCGGCGCCGACGACGAACGGCGACAGGATCGCGTCGTGCAGGATCACCGCGCCGAGCAGCCAGGTCGCCAGCCCGCCGATCCGGTTCGGCTTGACCGACGTCACCAGGACGTAGGCGCCGAACGCGATCACCAGCACGCCGAGCACGACGAGCACGATCCGCGCGGCCTTCACCGCAGCACCTCGATCTTCTCGATCCACTTGGTCTGCAGCACGCCCGGTCGCCCCGGAGCGATGATCCGCGCCGGGAACCCGTGGTCCAGGTCGAGCGTCGAACCGTTCAGCTCGAGCGCGACCAGGGTGGTCGGGTCCTCGGCGTACTCCGGCCCCATGTCCATGATCCGGTAGCCGCCGTGTCGTTCCAGGCTCGTGACGCGCACGTGCGATCCGGGTTCGGCCTGCACGGCGCCGAGCAGGTCGCGCATCCGCACGCCCTTCCAGCTGCCCATCTGGCTCCACCCCTCGACGCACGAGATCGGCAGGTCGACCTCGGTGGTGCCGAGGGCGACGAGTTCCGCGCGCACGAAGGTCCGGGTCACGTCGGGTCCGACGACGGTCAGCGTCCAGTCCGCGGCGGTCGCGCTGGCGAGCACCCCCGCCGCGCGGGCGGTGCGGTTGACCGGCAGGCCGTTCGCGCCGAGACCGCGCTGGCGCGCGCCGAACACGTTGAACGGTTCAGCGAGCTTCGAGGACTGCCCCGCCGTCAGGGCGACGACGCCGACGACCGCGGCCGTCACGCCACCGAAGAACCCGCGTCGTGCGATCCGCTGGCGTCGGCCCTGTGCGCGCTCCTCGACCGACCGGGAGGCCCGGGTCGGCTCCGGCGCATCGGCCGCCGGTTCGTCCGGGGCTGCGTCGACCGCCTCGACCGCCTTGACCGCGTCGACGCCGTCGATCCAGCGGAACACGCGGCCGAGCAGGCCGGGGGCCGTGGACTGGGCCGTTTCGGCACCCGCAGCCGGCGGGGCGGACGCGGGGCGGGCCTCCCGTACCGGGGGAAGCAACTCGCTGCCGGACGCGGGGTCCACGATGAACCGGCCCTGCTCGTCGTAGGAGTCGCGCTTCCGCCAGTAGCGGGCGATCACCGGCAGCTTCGACGCGATGTGGATGATGAGCGACCCGATGATCACGTACGCCATCGCGTTGTGGACCTGGCGGAACGGGAACGGCCACGGGTACCACTGGTACGTGTTGAGCAGGCCGGTCGTGACCTGGATGATCGACGCCGACACGAGCACGGCGATCGACAGCCGCTCGAACAGGTGCAGCACGCCGCGCACCGGCGGGACCTGCACCAGCGCGGGCATGACGGTGTTGAGCTTCGCCAGCAGCAGCGGGATGATCGCGATGCCGGTGGTGATGTGCAGGCCCTGCGTGAACTGGTAGAGCTGCGTCGGCCGGGTCGGGAACCGCATCCAGCCGAGGGGCTCCTGCAGCAGGTGACTGTAGATGCCGGTGCCGAAGCAGACCACGAAGGCGATGCCGAGCAGTCGTCCGAGCACCACCGCGGAGCGCGCGTTCCGGTTCGGCGAGGCCAGCGCGGCCCGCGCCTCGAACAGCAGGTGCCGCACGCCCGCTAGCCTCGACGGACCATGAGCGACCGACTGCGTGCCGTCCGACCGTCCTCCGCCGTCGGACCCGGTGCCCGCCTCGCCGTCGTGGGCGCGGTCGTCGGAGTACTGGCCCTCGCGGGCGTCATCGCCTTCGGCGTCACGCATCTGGGGTTCCTCCGATCCGACACTCGTTCGTCATTCGTTGCGTGGACGCTGATCGCTTGGACGGTGTTCGTGATCGCCGTGCTCGCGCTGCGGTTCGTGCACGCCCGGTGGATGACCGCCGTGGTCATGGTCGGGGCGGTGGTGGTCGGCCTCGCGGCGCTGGCCGGCCCCCCGAGCACCAGCACCGACTCGGCGCGGTACGCGTGGGACGGCATCGTCCAGCATGCCGGAGTCTCACCCTACGCGCACACCCCCCAGTCCACGGCACTGTCCGGTCTGCGGCCCGACTGGCTGTTCCCGGACAAGGTGAACGGCACGTGCGACGACCTCAAGCCCCGGTTCCGCGGCCTCGGCGACGGCGCGGACGGCCACTGCACCGCGATCAACCGGCCGGACGTGACGACGATCTACCCGCCGATGGCGCAGCTCTGGTTCGCCGCGGTCCGTGCGTTCGTGCCGGCGACCGCGCAGTACATGCCGTTCCAGGTGGCGGGCCTGCTCCTCTCGCTCGTGGTGACCATCGCCCTCGTCGTGGTGCTGCGGAAGACCGGTCGTCCGACCTGGTGGGCGGCGCTCTGGGCCTGGTCGCCGCTCGTGGCGTCGGAGGCCGTGACGAACTCGCACGTCGATGCCCTCGGCGCGGCGCTCGCGACCGCGGGTGCCGTCCTCGTCGCGTTCGGTCGACCGATCTGGGGCGGGATCGCGCTCGGAGCGGCCACGGCCACCAAACTCATCCCCGCGATCGTGTACCCGCCGTTGCTCGGCCGGTGGCGTTCCTGTTGGGCGATCCCGGTCGGCATCGCCGTGTTCGGCCTGCTCTACGTGCCCTACGTGCTGACGACGGGGCTCGACGTGCTCGGGTACCTGCCCGGCTACCTGAGCGAGGAGGGCTACGAGGACGGCTCGCGCTTCGCCCTGGTGTCGCTGGTCTTCCGGGGCGACGCCGCGACCGTCGTGGTCGGGCTCGCCGTGCTGCTCGCCGCCTTCGTGGCCTGGCGGCTGTCCGACCCGTCGCGGCCGTGGTCCGGCGAGGTCCTGATGATCGGCGTCACGTTCCTCGCCGTGACCCCGCGCTACCCCTGGTACGCGCTGCTGCTCATCCCGTTCGTGGTGCTGTCGGGCCGGTGGGAGTGGCTGTCGATCGGGCTCGCCATCGCGCTGCGCGGGGTGTGGCCGTCGACGGACGCTTACCGGTGGTGGCTGCTCGCCGCCGTGGCCGTCATCGTGGTGGTGACGCTCCTGCGCACGAGCCGGTCGGACTGGCGGCGCTGGTGGGAACGGCTGTCGTTCCGGAGCGTCGAACACGTACGCTGAGCCGCATGGCACCCGCGACCCTGCTCGGCACGACCGTGGACCCGGCGTCCGCCGGGCTCGTCGACCGCTTCGGGCGTCGTGCGATCGACCTGCGGGTGTCCCTGACCGAACGGTGCAACCTGCGCTGCACCTACTGCATGCCGGCCGCCGGGCTGCCGTTCGCCCCCGACGACGCCCTGATGACCGCCGCCGAGATCGAGCGGCTGGTCCGGATCGGGTCGTCGCGCTTCGGCGTGCGCAAGGTGCGGTTCACCGGCGGCGAGCCGATGCTCCGGCACGACCTGGTCGACGTGATCGCCCGGTGCGCCGCGCTGCCCGACGCCCCGGAGCTGTCGCTCACCACGAACGCCATCGGCCTCGCCCACCGCGCCCAGGCCCTGTACGACGCCGGGCTGCGGCGCGTGAACGTGTCGCTCGACACCGTCGACCCGGACGTGTTCACCACCGTGACCCGCCGCCCGTTCCTCGACAAGGTCATCGCCGGGCTGTCCGCCGCCCACGACGCCGGCCTCGACATCAAGGTCAACGCGGTGCTGCTGCGCGGGATCAACGACGAGGCCGCGCCGGAGCTGCTGCGGTGGTGCCTCGACCGCGGCTACGAGCTGCGGTTCATCGAGCAGATGCCGCTCGACCCCGACCACGCCTGGGACCGCACCGAGATGGTGACCGCTGCCGAGACCCGGGCGCTGCTGGCGTCGTCGTTCGTGCTGACGCCGGACGAGGCACCGCGTGACGGCGCCCCGGCCGAGCGGTACCGGGTGCAGGACGCGCGCTCCGGTGCGTCACTCGGCACCGTGGGCATCATCGCGAGCATCACCGAGTCCTTCTGCGCCGACTGCACCCGCACCCGGTTGACCGCCGACGGCAACGTCCGGAGCTGCCTGTTCTCCGACGCCGAGACCGACGTGCTCGGGCCGATGCGCGCGGGGGTCTCCGACGACGACCTGGCCGAGCTGTGGCGCCGGGCGATGTGGGCGAAGCCGCGCGACCACGGCGACGACAGCGACGAGCTCGTGCACCCGACGCGCGGCATGAGCGCGATCGGCGGCTGAGACATGACCACGATCCGGTTCTTCGCCGCTGCCCGTGCGGCGGTCGGCGCGGACACGCTGACCACCGCGGCCGACACGCTCGACGAGGCGCTGCGCGAGGTCACCGCCACCGACCCATCGCGATGGAGTGCACTGCAGGAGCGGTGCTCGTACCTGGTCGACGGCGTGACCACCCGCGACCGGGCCACCGCGCTGTCCGGGGTCGCGGTCGTCGACGTCATGCCCCCTTTCGCCGGCGGCTGAGCGCCCCCGCTCGTTCTTTCCCAGAACGCCCGCGATGCCTGGTGTTTCCGGGCATACCGGGTCGAAACTTCCGACCAGGTACGCCCGATCCGACCAGGTACGCCCGGAACGACCTGGTACTCCCGACTCGTCCCCGTGTCTGCGCGCCCTGTGTCCGTTCTTTCCCAGAACGCCCGCGATGCCTGGTGTTTCCGGGCATACCGGGTCAGAACTTCCTACCAGGTACGCCCGATTCGACCAGGTACGCCGCCGCCGCCGCGCCGCCCGGCCGCGGCCGCCGCGCCCCCCTACGGCGAGACGGACAGCACGATGAACGCGGCGAAGATCACCAGGTGCACCCCGCCCTGCAGTCGCGTCGCCCGACCCGGCAGCACGGTGAGCACCGCGGCGACGATCGTCAGCGCGAGCAGCACGATCTGCGACGACCCGAGCCCGAGCAGCAGCGTGCCCGGCATGAACAGCGACGCCACCGCGATGGACGGGATCGTCAGACCGATCGACGCCATCGCCGACCCCATCGCCAGGTTCAGGCTCGTCTGGATCCGGTTGCGGGCGGCAGCCTTCGACGCCGCGATGCCCTCGGGCAGCAGGATGAGCAGGGCGATCACGACGCCGACGAACGACGGCGGGAACCCGACCGCGGCCACGCCGGCCTCGATCGCGGGCGACTCGACCTTGGCGAGCCCGACGACGGCGACGAGCGCGACGACGAGCAGTGCGAGCGAGATCATCGTCGCGCGACCGGTCGGCCGGGCGGCGTGGGCGTCCTCGGACTCGGCGAGCACACCCCCTGACCGGTTCACGGGCAGGAAGAAGTCCCGGTGGGCCACGGTCTGCGTCACGACGAACAGCCCGTAGAGCACGATCGACGCCACGGCCACGAAGACGAGCTGCGTCCCGGTGAAGGACGCGTCGTCGGTGCCGGTGGTGAACGTCGGCAGCACCAGGGTCAGCACCGCGAGCGCGGCCACCGTCATCGTCGCGGCGCTCGCGCCCTCCTGGTTGAAGCGCACGGTGTTGTGCCGGAGCGTCCCGATCAGGATCGCGAGGCCGACCAGCCCGTTCATCGTGATCATCACGGCCGAGAACACCGTGTCGCGCGCCAGGGTCTCGGCCTGGGCACCGCCGGAGCTCGACAGCGAGATGATGAGCGCGACCTCGATGATCGTGACCGCCACGGCGAGCACGAGTGACCCGAACGGTTCCCCGACCCGGTGCGCGACGACCTCGGCGTGGTGCACCGCCGCGAGCACGGTGGCGGCGAGCACGACCGCGACGATCGCCACGACCACGGTGCCGAGTCCGTAGCGGCCGTACGAGAACGCGAGCACGACGGCCGCCAGGATCGGGATGGCCACGGGCCACGCCTTGGGGAACCAGGAGGTCATCCGTCCATTGTCTCAACCGCGCGGCGCGTACACCGCCAGTTCGGACGCGGGAACGTCCACGTGGACCGCGTCGCCAGGCCCGATGCCGAGTGCCGTGACGCGCGACAGGGTCAGGTCCGCGACCAGGTCGCCGGCGCGGACCCGCACCAGACCGTCCCGCGGTTCGAGCGACGTGACGGTGCGCGCCGGTCCGGCGCCGTCCCGCGTGAGCACGGCGGCCGTCGGGTGGAAGGCGCCCAGGGCGGGCCGACCGGGAGGCACGGCGTGCGTCCTGGACACCAGCTCGCCCCCGCCGTCGGTGGCGATCCCACCCGCGGTGGCGGTCCCGCGCACCAGTGCGAGTCCGGAGAACGCCGCCGCGAAGGCACTCGTGGGCCGTCCGAGCACGGCCGCTGGGGTGCCGTCCTCGACGACCCGGCCGTGCTCGACGACGACGACCCGGTCGGCCAGGGCGACGACCTCGACCGGGTCGTGCGTGACCAGGACGCTCGGGCGCCCGCCGATCGCGGTGCGGAGGGCTGCACGGACCTCGTCGCGCGCGGCGACGTCGAGCGCCGACGTCGGTTCGTCGAGCAGCAGGACCGCCGGGTCGGTGGCGAGCGCCCGGGCGATGGCGACGCGCTGGGCCTGCCCTCCGGACAGCGCATCGGGGCTCCGTCCCGCCAGGTCGTCGATGCCGAGGGCCGCCAGGGCACGGAGCGCGCGGGCACGGGCCGCGGCTCGTCGGACGCCGGCTGCCCGCGGGCCGAACGCCACGTTGCCGACCACGTCGAGGAACGGGAACAGGTCGGGCCGCTGGGCGACGAGTCCGATGCGGCGGCGGTGGGCGGGGACGGTCCGCCGCTGGTCCGACACGACGGTGCCGCCGAGGACCACCTGTCCGGCGTCGATCGGCAGCAGGCCGGCGAGGGCCTCGACCACGGTGGACTTGCCCGCGCCGTTCGGCCCGATGACGGCCACGCACTCTGCCGTCGCGACCTCGAGGGCGACGTCGACCCCGCGTCGCTCGACGACGATGCGTGCGGTGACCCCGCTCACGCTGCCACGCCCCGGGTCCGGAGCGACGAGGCACCGATGACCACGACGGCGACCACGACGAGCACGACCGCCAGTGCCACGGCGGTGTCCGGGTCGACCTCGCGCTGCAGGTAGATCTCCAATGGCAGGGTCCGGGTGACCCCCTGCAGGCTGCCCGCGAACGTCAGGGTCGCACCGAACTCGCCGAGTGCTCGCGCGAAGCAGAGCACCAGTCCGGAGACGATGCCGGGCAGGACCCTCGGGGTCGTGACGGTGAGGAACGTGCGGGTGGGACCGGCGCCGAGGGTCGCGGCGACCCGCTCGTACCGGTCCCCCTCGACGCGGAGCGCGCCCTCGATCGAGGAGACCAGGAACGGCATGGCGACGAACGTCTGCGCGATGACGACCGCTGTCGTGGTGAACGCGATGTGCAGCCCGTGGTCGTCGAGGAACGCCCCGACCACCCCGAGGCGACCGAACGCCGCCAGCAGCGCGAGCCCGCCGACGACGGGCGGCAGCACGAGCGGCAGCAGCACGACGGCGCGAGCGACGCCCACCCACCGTGACCGGGACCGGGCGAACAGCACGGCGAGCGGGTACCCGAGCACGAACGCGACGGCCGTGGCGGTCAGCGCGGTGCCGAGGCTGAGCCCGAGGGCCGTGAGCGACGCCGTCGAGGTGACGAGGGCGACGAACGACGACCAGTCGACCCGACCGAGCATCGCGAGCACGGGGACGACGACGAACAGGCCGCCCAGCACCGCGGGCAGCGGGAGCCACCAGGCGACCGGCGGCCGTCCGTCAGCCCGCGAGGCCACGGGTCACGGCTTCCCGAACCCGGCGGCGGTGAGCACCTTCTGGCCGGTGGCGGACCGGACGTAGTCGGAGAACGCCTGCGCGAGCTCCGGGTCCTCGGACGCCTTGAGCACGCCGATCGGGTACGTGTTGACGGCCTTGCTCGACTCGTCGAACGGGACACCGTCGACCTTGCCGTCGGCACCCTGCACGTCGGTCACGTAGACCAGCCCGGCGTCGGCCTGACCGGACTCGACCTTGCCGAGCACGTCGGTGACGGACTGCTCCTCGCTGACGGGCTGCAGGTCGACGCCCGAGGCGGACTCGACCTTCGCCGTCGCGGCGCCGCACGGCACCGGGGCGGCGCACGTGACGAGCTGGACGTCGGAGCCGGTCAGGTCGTCGAGGCTCGTGATGCCCTTCGGGTTGCCCGGCGCGACGGCGATCTCGAGGACGTTCGTCGCGAAGTCCTCCGGTGACCCGCTCGCCAGGTCGGTCGCGGACAGCTTCGCCATGTTCGCCTCGTCGGCGGAGGCGAACACGTCGGCGGGGGCGCCGTTCTGGATCTGGGTGACCAGGTCGCTCGACCCCGCGAACGAGAACTCGATCGAGGCGCCGGGGTTCGCGAGCTCGAAGTCCTTGCCGAGCGTGGTGAAGGTCTTCTGGAGCGACGCCGCCGCGAACACCGTGATCGAGCCCGACACGCCTGCGTCCGCGCTCGACGATGATGACGGCGACGACGACCCGGCCGGAGCGTCGGCGGTGGAACACGACGCCAGGCCGAGCGCCGCGACGACGGCGAGGGGCACGAGTAGCGAGCGGGAACGACGGGTCATCGGGGGTCCTCCTGGTGGGTGGGCGCCTCGACGGTGACCATCGTGGCCTTGACGGACGCCACGGCGACGGACCCGACCTCGAGCCCGAGGTCGCGCACCGCCTCGGCGCTCATGAGCGAGACCACGCGGTGCGGGCCGCACTGCAGTTCGACCTGCGCCATCACGGTGTCGACGACCAGGTCGGTGACGATGCCGACGAAGCGGTTCCGTGCCGAGCTCTTCACGCCGGTGTCCGGGGCGGCCAGCTCGGTGCTCCGCGCCCGGGCGAACTCGGCCACCTGTCGACCGTCGACGACGGCGCGACCGGCGTCGTCGGTGGCCCGGTCGAAGGCGCCCCCGTCGACGAGTCGGCGCACGGTGTCGTCGCTCACCCCGAGGAAGGCAGCAGCATCGCGGATCCGCAGTTGCGTCATGATGCGACGATCCTAGCCGCGGAAGCGGCGCTCTGGACCCGATCGTGTCGGATCAGGACGCGTGCCCGACCGCCACGGGCAACCCTTCGCGGCGCCAGGCCTCGAACCCGCCGTCGAGGACCGCCACGTGCCTCCAGGCCGGTTGTGCGGCAGCCCACGCGTCCGCACGCGGGCCACGGGCGCAGTAGACGACCACGTCCGCCGCATCGGTGTCGCCGGTGACCGCGTCACCCGTGACGGCTCCGGCGACCACGCCGTCCTCTCGTTCGGCGTCGGTGCGCACGTCGACGACGACCACCGGGTCCGCGGGGTCGGCCAGGCGCGCGGCGAGCGCCGACGGAGCGATGCGGTCGGTCCGAGCGGGAGCGACCACGACGGGTCGGTGTGATGCCGGTCCGCGCCGGACGAGGCTCTCGCTCCACCGCCAGCGGCGTGCGTCGACGGTCAGGACGCGCCCGAGCAGCGGTTCGCCGGTGCCGGTGACCAGGGCCAGCACCTGTCCGGCCATCACCGCTCCGACGGCGCCGCACAGTGCCGGCACGACGCCGTCCAGGGCGCAGGAGCCCTCGTCGGGCAGGGCCTCGGGGTGCAGGTCGTGGAAGTCGACGCCGTCGGGTCCGGCGTCGCGGAACACGCTGACCTGGCCGTCGTGACCGAGCACCGTGCCCCAGACGAACGGCACGCCGGCGTCGGCGCAGGCGTCCGAGACCGCTCGGGTGACCAGGACGGAGTCCGCCGCGTCGACGACCACGTCGTGCCCGGCGACGAGCTCCGGGGTGAAGGACCCGACCACGGCGACGGCGTCGAGTTCCGGGTCGACGGCGCGGGCCCGGGCGACGGCGACCCCGGCCTTCGACGATCCGACGTCGGCAGCGGTGAAGAGCGTCTGGCGCGCGAGGTTCGAGGCGTCGACGACGTCGGGGTCGACCACCGTGAGCCGTCCGACGCCCGCGAGGTACGCGACGACGGGAGCCCCGAGCCCGCCGGCGCCGACCACCAGGACGCGTGAAGCGGCCAGCCGCCGGAGCCCGACGGCGCCGACGTCGGACAGGGCAGCGGTCCGCGAGCCGAGCCGTGTCCGCCACGGGGAGAGCGCTGCGACGGGGGCGACGAGGGGGTCCATCCCGTCATTCTGGCCGGTCGCGCCGAATCCCTGCATGTGAATGCTCAGCGGGTGGACGCGGCGGATGCTCAGTGCCGCTCGGTACGGTCGCGGGCGTGAGTTCTCCCCGCACCGGCACCGTCACGGTCCGACGCACGACGTCGGACACGTCGACGCGCGCACGGCTCCGGGCACTCGCCCTGTCGACCGTGCGGACCCTGGTGCGTGCGCCGGAGATCACCGTCGGTGTGGTCGGTGTGGTCGTCGCTGCCGCCTTCACCTGGGTGCCGTCGGTCTGGTACGACGAAGCCGCCACCCTGACGAGCGCGCAGCGCAGTTGGCCCGCGCTCTGGGCGGAACTGCAGAACGTCGACGCCGTGCACGGCCTGTACTACGCGCTCATGCACGTCTGGCTCGCGCTGGTCGGCTACTCGCCGTTCACACTCCGCTTCCCGAGTGCCCTGGCGATCGGGATCGCCGCCGCGCTCGTGGTGCCGCTCGGTCGGCGGCTCGGCGGTGACCGGCTCGGGGTCGTCTCCGGTCTGGTCTTCCTGCTGCTGCCCCGCGTCGCCTGGGCCGGCACCGAGGGCCGCCCGTACGCGACGGTCACCACCCTCGCCGCGCTGCTCACACTCGTCGGCCTGACCGCGGTCCGTCGCACCCGGGTGCGGCACCACGCGACGCGGTGGTGGGTCGTCTACGGCGTGCTGGCGGCCGTGGCCGTCCTGTTCAACGTGTACCTGTCCCTCGCCGTCGTGGCGCACGGCGTCGTGCTCGCGTGGACCGGATTCGCCGACCGGGCTGCCCGACGGCAGGCCGCGGTGACGGATCGCAGCGGCACGGTGCCCTCGGCGATGGTGGACCGCGCCGTCGTCGTCCGCTGGGCCGTCGCCGCCTCCGCCGCAGCCGTCGTGGTCCTGCCGTTCATCGGACTCGCCGCCGGTCAGGCCAAGCAGGTCGGCTGGATCACCGGCATCGGGTGGGCCACCCTGCGCCAGGTGTTCGCGACCGCGTGGTTCGGGGTCGTCTACCCGTACGCCGCCCTCGGGTGGCTGCTCATGATCGTCGCCGTCGTGCTGGCGGTGCGCGCGGCCCGACGCCCGTCGCCGGCCGCCCGCGACGTGCTCCGCATGCAGGCCGTCCGGGTCGCCGTGCCCCTGACGATCGTGCCCACCGCGCTGCTGGTCGCCGCGACCGCCGCCGGCGAGCACCTGTACTCCCCCAAGTACGCGAGCATCAGCCTGCCGTTCGTGGCGCTCCTGATCGGACTGGCGATCACGGCCATCCGCCCGCGACGCTGGATCGCGATGGCCGTCGTGGGCATGGTCCTGGTGTCCGTGCCGACGTCGACGATCGTGCGGCTGCCGCACGCCAAGCAGTCCTCGCACTGGGCGAACGCGGCGGCGATCATCGAACGCGAGCGGAACGTGACCACCGACGCCGACGAAGGAGTGATCTACGGCAGTGTGTGGGAGCACCCGACCGCGACGGCACAGGTCATCGCCGACGCCTACCCCGAGGCCTTCAGCGGCATGCGGGACCTGGCGGTGGCGAGCACGGGTGCGCAGCGTGGTCAGCTGTGGAACGTGAACGGCGACATCGCCACGACCGTGCCGGCACGTCTGGCCGACATCGACACCGTCTGGTTCGTCGGCGCCAAGTCGCGGAACATCCGCCCCGAGGTCTCCGAGACGCTCAAGGACCAGGGCTTCCACGTGGTGCGGTACTGGCACACCGACACGGTCATCCTGTGGAAGTACAGCCGCTGACCGTCAGGACGATCGGCGCTCGTCGTACGGTCAGCGTCTGTCGGACGGTCAGTGCACGAGGCGGGCGCCGTGCACCGGTCCGGTGGCACGGAGCGCGACCAGGCCGGCGGCGCTGAGCTCGACCTGCAGTTCGAGCGCGGCGTCACGGTCACCGACCAGGAACGCCACCGTCGGACCGCTGCCCGACACCAGACCCGCGAGCGCTCCGGCCTTCTCGCCGAGTTCGAGGGTCGACGCGAGTCCGGGCTGCAGCCGCATGGCCGGGGCCTGCAGGTCGTTGTGGACGCAGTCGGCGAGCAGGTCGGGGTCGCCGGCACGCAACGCCTGCAGCACGTTCGACTCCACCACCGGGTGGGACGGCGCCGGTGCGATGTCGGCGCGGTAGCGCTCCCGGTGCTCGTCGAGCGCACGGTAGACCGCTGGCGTCGACAGCCCGTCGTCGCTCAGCGCGAGGACCCAGTGGAACTCGCCCTTCGCCAGCGCGGGGCTGAGTTCGTCGCCGCGGCCGGTGCCCACGGCGGTGCCCCCGGCGAAGGCGAACGGCACGTCCGCGCCGAGCTGCGCGGCGAGACGGAGCAGTTCCTCACGCCCGAGGGCGGTGCCCCAGAGCGTGTCCACGGCGAGCAGCGTGGCCGCGGCGTCCGCCGAGCCACCACCCATGCCGCCGGCCACCGGCACCTGCTTGTCGATCGTCAGCCGGACTCCGCCCCGGTGCCCCGCGGCGTCGGCCACCAGCCGGGCCGCACGGATCGCCAGGTTCGACTCGTCGACCGGCACGTTCGACGTGTCGATCGGGCCGGTGAAGGTCACCGAGAAGTCGTCGGCGTGCTCGGCCGTGACGTCCTCGTACAGCGACACGGCCTGGTACGCGGTCGCCACGTCGTGGTAGCCGTCGTCCTGCAGCGCACCGACGGACAGGAACACGTTGATCTTGCCGGGGGCGCGCGTCCGCACGCGGGTCGGGGCGGCCAACGTGGTCATGCCCCCAACCTATCCCGCTGCGGCTGCCGCGAAGCCCCGCGCCAGATCGGCGAGGACGTCGTCGATGTGCTCGAGGCCGATCGACAGCCGGATGAGCCCGTCGCCCACACCGGCCGCTGCCCGCTCCGACGACGTCATCTGCACGTGGGTCGTCGACGCCGGGTGCACGACGAGCGACCGGACGTCACCGATGTTCGACACGTGGTCGAACAGCTCGAGAGCGGCCACGAACCGCCGTCCGGCCTCGACCCCGCCGTCCAGGTCGAACGCCAGGACCGCCGACGGCCCCTTCGGCACGTACCGCTGCTGCAGGTGGTGCCACGGCGACGACGGCAGTCCCGCGTAGTGCACGCCGAGCACCTGGTCGTGCGCGTCCAGCCACGACGCGACGGCGGCGGCGTTCGACACGTGCCGCTCCATCCGCAGGGAGAGCGTCTGGATGCCCTGCAGCACCAGGAAGGCGTTGAAGGGGGCGATCGCCGGACCGAGGTCGGCGGAGAGCTTCGACCGGGTGCGCTGGATGAATGCGCGCCGCCCGAACTTCGACGCGAAGTTCGTGTTCGCGAACCCGGACTGTTCGGCGGTCGCGAGCTGCGGGAACCGCTCCGGAAAAGCCGCCCAGTCGAAGTTGCCGCTGTCCACGATGAGTCCGGCGATGGCGCTGCCGTGACCGGCCAGGTACTTCGTCGCCGAGTGCACGACGATGTCCGCACCGTGCTCGATCGGACGGACCAGGTAGGGCGTCGCGATGGTGTTGTCCACGATGAGCGGGACGCCGGCGTCGTGCGCGACCCCGGCCACCCCGGCGAAGTCCAGGACGTCACCGCGCGGGTTCGGGATCGACTCCCCGAAGAACGCCTTCGTCTCCGGACGCACCGCGGCAGCCCACTCGTCCAGGTCCGTGGGGTCCTGCACGAAGGTGAACGCGATGCCGAGGTCGTGCAGCGTCGACGCGAACAGCGTGTACGTCGCGCCGTACAGCGAGGCACTCGACACGACGTGGTCACCGGCCCGCGCGACGCCGAGGACGGCCAACGAGGTGGCCGCCTGGCCGGACGCCAGCGCGAGCGCGCCGACGCCGCCCTCGAGGTCGGCGATCCGACGCTCGAGCGCCGCCGCCGACGGGTTGTTCACGCGCGAGTACGTGTGCCCCGGGGCGTTGAGCATGAAGCGGTCCGCCGCGTCCTCACCGGACGGGTAGACGAAGGCCGCGGTCTGGGCGATCGGCGGGACGTTGCCGCCAAACCCGGGGTCGGCCTTGAAGCCCGCGCGGATCTGCCGGGTCTCGAACGCCCACTCCTCCTCGGTCGTGCCCATCAGACGACCGCCTCGGACGCCGCGACCACCGACGGGCGGACGAGCGGGATGACCTGTTCGCCGAAGCGGTCCATCTCCTCGAGCTGCGGCGAGAACTGCAGCAGCAGCGTGTCCACCCCGGCGTCCTCGAACTCCTTGATCCGGGCAGCGACCTGCGCGGGCGTGCCGACGAACCCGGGGCGCAGGCCGCGGTTCGACACCGAGTAGTCCTCGAGCGAGGGGACGTGCTCGAGCTGCGACTTCGAGATGAAGTCCTGGTACGACTCGTACGCGTTCCCGTGCTGCACGTCGGTGATCCGCGCGAGTTCGGCCTGTGCCTCTTCCTCGGTCTCGCGGACGATGACGTAGGCCGCCATGCCGAACGCCTCGAACGGCGGCAGTCCGGCGTCGATGCGGCGCTGCTTCATCTCGGCGATCTTCGTCCGGAGTTCCTCGACCGTGCCGCCGTGGGTCACGTAGGCGTCGGCGTACCCGGTGATCGCGGCCTTGCCCGCCTCGCTCTCGCCGCCGGCGTAGATGCGCGGGGTCACGCGGGGCTTCGGCTCGAGGTGCGCGTTCTCGATGTCGTAGTACTCGCCCGAGAACGAGTACGGCGTCTCCCGCCACATCCCCTTCATGACCTCGACGAACTCCGCCGTCCGCTTGTAGCGGTCGTCGTGCTCCGAGAAGATGCCGCCGTACTGCTTGGCCTCCTCCGCCCACCACGCGCTCACCACGTTGAAGGTGAAGCGACCGCAGGAGATGTCGTCGATCGTCGCCGCCTGCTTCGCCGTCACCGCGGGCAGGTGGTAGCCGGGGCGCATGGCCGCCATGATCTCGAGGCGCTCGGTCGTCGCCGCGATGGCCGCGGCGAGCGACCAGGCCTCGAGCGACGGCGCGGCCGTGCCCTTGATGTCGTTGAGGTTGAGCTCCGGCACGAGCGTCAGGTCGAAGCCGATCCGCTCGGCGCGCTGCGCCAGCCGCTTCACGTAGTCGAAGGTGACCGGCATGTTCTCGTTGTCGACGTTGCGCAGCCAGCCGCCGAAGAGCGGGGTCCAGTATCCGAATCGCACGGGGTGAGTTCCTTGGGGAGGTGGGGAGTGCCCGGGAAGGGGCGCGGAACGGACGGGAGGCCCGTGGCGGGCCCGCCACGGGCCTCCTGTCCGGTGGTTCTTGCGTGCTCAGGCCGTGAGTTGCGCCGCGTACTGCGTCTCCAGCAGGCCACCGAGGTAGCGCGCGATGGAACGCGGACCGGAGGCCGGCGCGGACTCCTCGACGGCGGGGTTGTAGTTCGTGTTCGTGTTGATGTCGTAGACGACCGTGCGGCCGTCCGTGGTCTCCATGAACTCGACGCCCGCGATCGTGACGCGCTGGTCGGCGAGGAACGTGCGGAGCTGCTGGACGAGCGGGTGCTCGGCCGTGACCTCGGTCCGGACGCTGAACGCCGGGGGTGCTCCGGCGGTCTCGGTTCCGGGCACGTCGCAGACTGCACCCGCGATGACCTGGGGGACCTCGCACGCGTCGGCCGGGCACAGCTCGAAGCTGCCGGCGCTCGTGTCGACGCGGACGGCGTAGACGAACTCGCCGCCGACGAACTCGACACGGGTGATGAAGGGCTCACGGGCCGTCAGGAACTCCTGCAGCAGGGTGATGCCGTCGACCGGCGCCTCGAACTCCGGGGAGTCGACGTAGGCGTCGAACTCGGCGAGCGAGTCGAACCGGCGGACGCCCAGGCCCTTGCCGCCCTGGTTGTGCTTCGTGATAAACGGGACGTCCTGGCCGTTCGCGAAGGTACGCGCGGCCTGCTTGAGCGTCGTCGTGCCGAACACGGCGGTGGTGCGGGGCACGTCGAACCCGGCGTGCTGCAGCAGCCCGTGCTGGGCGACCTTGGACACCTCGAGCTCGAGCACGTGGCTGCCGCCGACGACCTGGCGACCCGATCGTTCGAGCCAGCCGAGGACCGCGCGGGTGTACTCCTTGCTGTGCTCGTGGCCGCGGGTGTGGCTCGACGCCGACATGCGCGACCAGTACACACCGGGCTCCGGCTCGGCACCGAGGTCGATCTGTCCCTCGGTCAGCAGGATCTCCTGCACCGGGACGCCCTCGGCCTCGAAGGCTGCGGCGAGCGGCGGGAACCACTCGGGGTTCTCGTGGATGACGTACACGCGGGGAGTGCTCACCCGCCCACCCTAGGCACGGTATACCGCACGCGGCCAAGTGTGTGACGCGCGGTTGCTTCGTGCGGTGCGTCCGGGGGGGGGGGG
>NZ_CACSJV010000021.1:0-58684 GCF_902706105.1 Curtobacterium sp. 18060
CCTCCCCACCACCACCGCCTCGACCCGACGTGAGGCCCTGAACTCCCCCAGCCGGCGCGTGCGCCGCGCCCTCCGCCACCGTGCGCTCCGACACCGTGCGACGTTGATCGTCGGCGGCGCCGCGGTCCTCGCCGTCGCCGGCGGTGCCCTCACGATCGGCACCCAGCCCGCCATCGGCGAAGCGCTCGGCATGCCGACCGGCACCGCGAGCGCGTCCGCGACGGCCCAGCCCGCCCTGCGAGGCACCGCCCTCGACCGTGCCCAGGCAGCGGCGACCATCTCCACCGCGAAGACCGTGATGACGACGGCGAACGCCAAGACCGACACGGCCTCGCTCGAGCAGCACATCGACGCGCTCAGTGACTACCCGGAGCTGTCCGGCGCCGCGCTCACGACGCGCATCTCGTCGACCGTCGAGTCGACCGCGCACGTCGCGCAGGCCAGCGCCACGCAGGACAAGCGCGACGTCGACGCGAAGGCAGCAGCCGTCGCGAAGGCCGCCGCCGAGAAGCGGGCGGCCGCAGCAGCAGCGGAGGCCGCACAGAAGCTGGCGGCGGGCAACACCGTCGCAGGCGCCAAGGCGACGGCGACCTCGCTGGCGTCGTCCGAGTACGGCTGGGGCTCCGACCAGTTCCAGTGCCTCGACAACCTGTGGACCAAGGAGTCGGGCTGGAACTACCAGGCCGTCAACGCGAACGGCGGGGCGACCGGCATCCCGCAGGCGCTGCCCGGTTCGAAGATGGCGACCATCGGCTCCGACTGGCAGACCAACGCCACGACCCAGATCAAGTGGGGTCTGCAGTACATCAGTGCCGCGTACGGCACGCCGTGCTCGGCGTGGGCGCACTCGCAGGCGAGCAACTTCTACTGAGCGGCGCGGGCCCGGCCGACTGGTGGCCCACGCACCTGCACGTCGAACGGCCCCGGGTACCGCCCGGGGCCGTTCGTCCTGTAGGCATGCCGGGTGACGACGATCGGACTGCGCCGGATGGCGCCCCGCGACCCCGCCGAGCGACACCGTGCCGCGAGCCCCCTGGAACTGCTGTTCGACCTGGTGTTCGTCGTCGCGGTGGGCTTCGCCGCCACCAACCTGCACGAGATCGAGACCGAGGGGCACGTCAGCTCCGCGGTGGTGGCGTACGCCATGGTGTTCTTCGCCATCTGGTGGGCGTGGCTGAACTTCAGCTGGTTCGCGACTTCGTTCGACACCGACGACTGGCTCTACCGCGTCACCACGTTCGTGCAGATGGCCGGCGTGCTCGTGCTCGCCGCCGGGGTGCACGCCGCCATGACCGAGGGGGACTTCACGGTGCCGGTGATCGGCTACGTGGTGATGCGCCTGGCGATGGTGGCGCAGTGGCTCCGCGTCGCCGTGTCGTCCTCGCGGTACCGCCGCACCGCACTCCGGTACGCCGTGGGCATCGTCGTCGTGCAGGCGCTCTGGGTCGGCATGCTCGCGCTCCCGCAGGGATCGACGGTGTGGGCGTTCCCCGTCCTCGTCCTGCTCGAGGTCCTTGTCCCACCGATCGCCGAGGGCACGGGCGAGACGACGCCGTGGCACACGCACCACATCGCCGAGCGGTACGCGCTGTTCACCCTCATCGTGCTGGGCGAAGGGCTCGTCGCCTCGGCGAACGCGGTCATCGACGGCATCGCCCAGGCCGACCACCTCGCGTCGCTGCTCGTCCTGGCCGCCGCCGGGCTCGTCATCGTCGCCGGACTCTGGTGGATCTACTTCTCGCGCGAGCAGCACGACCACATCCGGAACCTGCCGAGCGCGCTCGTGTTCGGCTACGGCCACTACTTCGTCTTCGCCGCCGCGGGTGCGCTGCCGGCCGGGATCGAGGTCGCGGTCAGCGCGGACGCAGGCGAGGCCGACCTGTCGCACGCCACGGTGGCGGCGACCGTGGCCGTCCCGGTCGCGCTGTTCGTGCTCGCGATCTGGGCGCTCGCACTCCGGCCGTCGATGTCCGCCGGGTGGAACGCGATCGTCGTCGTGCTCGCCGTCGCGATCCTCGCGACGATCGCGGTGCCCGACGTCTCCCTCGTCGCGACCGCGCTGCTCGTCGCCGCGATCGTCGTGGTGCTCGAGGTCGCCGAGCGGCGGCCGGGGACGCACCGCGTGCGCTGAGGACGCGATCGGGGGTCGGACGGGAGGCCCGTGGCGGCGCCGGCACGGGCCTCCCGTCCGCCGTCGCCGAAGCGACAGAATCCCGCGAACTGTTCACGGGATTCTGTCGCTTCAGCGGGACGGTCCGTGCACGGTGACGGGACTGTGTCGCGTTGACGAGCCGGGTTCACCCCACCCGCGCGACCCGCACGTCGACCCGCGTGAGCGCCAGCCCGTGCGCCGACGCCGTTGTCAGGGCGACGTCGTGCACGGCGCGGGCGACCTCGGGCGCGGGGCGGTGTCCGTCGGTGCCGATGACGACCCGCAGGACGCCGTCGTCGACCACGACGCGTGCGGGGGTCGTGCTGGACGCCATGCCGCGGACGGCGCTGACCGTGCTGGCCACGGTCGGTCGGGCACGGTAGAGGTCGGCGACGCCGGGCACGTCGACCACGGCCTGTTCGACCACGGCGAGGGTGTCGTCGGTGGTGCTCATCGGGTCCCCTCGGTGTCGATCTCGGTGCCGGTGTCGGTGTGCGGGTCGTCGGCGTCGGCGTCAGGCTGCGGTTCGAGCAGGTCGCGGACCACCACGTCGATCGACTCGACGACCAGGTCGGTCTGCTCGGCCAGCGCCTGGGCGACCCCGGTGCGGACCAGGTCCGCCGTCGCGACGATCGACGGACCCGACATGATCGCGACCTCGACGACCACGCGGATCGGTGCGGCGAGTTCGGTGACGTCGCCCTCGAGCCGGCACCGGGCGACGAGGACGCCGGGAACACCGTCGCCGGTCCGGCGGATGAGCGATCGGATGGCTCCCTCGGTCATCACCGGGCGCTCCGACTCGGACTGCGCGCGGAGCGGGACGTCCCGTCCGGAGCGGGACTCCAACGAGATGTTGGCGAGCACGCCGCCGATCCACGACTCGTCGGCCGGGGCTTCGTCGCGGGCGGCGGCCTCGAGGGAGCCGAGCGACGCGTGCCGCACGCGCAGGATCGCCGCGAGGGCGTTCTGGCAGGCGGGTGAGCCGTCGATGGTGGGGTCCGGCGGCTGCATGCCGGCGTCCAGGTAGTCGGCGAGCTCGTCGATGGAGTGGCCGTCGAGGTCGTCGAGTTCGAGTGCGTCGAGGTCGCTCATCGCCATCCCTCCATGAGTCGGATCATGTTCTTCCTCGCTCGGGACAGGAGTCCGCGGACCGTCGAGGGAGGCAGGTCGAGTTCTGCGGCGATGTCGTCGTAGCTGTACTCGAGCACCTCCTTCATGATCCAGCAGCGTCGTTGGGCTTCGGGCAGTTCAGCGAGCGCCGTCTCCGCCGCTTCCTCACGCGAGCGGGCCTCGGCGACCCGGTCGGGAGCGTCGTCGGCGGGTGCGGCGACCTCGAGTTCGGTGACGTCGTCGTGGAACCGGCGGGCCCGGATGCGGTCCAGGCACTTCCGGCTGAGGATCCGCATCAGCCAGGACTTCACCTTGGCGTGGTCCTCGAGCCGGTCCAGGCGGTCCCACGCGGTGATGAAGGTCTCCTGCACGACGTCGTCGAGTTCGTCGGTCGATCCCAGGGTCCGACGGGCGTAGGCGCGCAGGAGCGGTGTGTAGCGGCGGATCAGGACCTCGAAGGCCCGGACGTCGCCATCGGACGACCGGCCGGCGAGGACCGCGTCGTCGAGCTCGGCGAGGGACTGGTGGTGCACGCTTTCCTTCTACTGGTCGGGGCTGGGAACGAGGTCGGCCGCTGATGGGACGCGCGAGGACGGCGGATCGTCACACTTCTCGTCACACTTGCGCCAGAGTTGTGGCATGTCGCTCGTCACCGCCGTCTGCCGCGTCGACCGCCTGCTGCCCGACTCCGGCACGATCGGCGTCACCGCCATCGACAAGCGTCCGGTCGACGGCAAGGTCCGGGTCCGACCGCTCGGGCTGTACGCCGACGTCCAGGCTGACCGGAAGCACCACGGTGGCGAGGACCAGGCCGTGTACGCCTACGCCGACGAGGACGCCGCGTACTTCGCCGCGTCGCTGGAGCGCGAGATCCCGCCGGGCCTGTTCGGCGAGAACCTGCGGACGACGGGTGTCGACGTCACCGGGGCCGTGACGGGCGAGCGGTGGCGCATCGGCGAGACGCTGGAGCTCGAGGTGACGATCCCGCGGATCCCGTGCGGCACGTTCGCGCGCCGGATGGGCGTCGACAAGTGGGTCCGGCGGTTCACCGAGGAAGGCCGTCCGGGCGCGTACCTGCGGGTCGTGAAGTCCGGCCCGGTTGCAGCTGGCGACCCGGTCGTCGTGACGTACCGGCCGGAGCACGGGGTGACGATCGGCGAGGTCTTCGCAGGGCTGACCCCTGAGCGTGCCCGTGCCGTGCTCGAGTCCGGGGAGCGACTCGCGCCGAAGGTCGTCCGCGACGTCTCGAAGGTCCTCGCCCGGTCCTCGGCAGCCGCCAGCTCCTGATCAGTCGCCGCGCGTCGGGTCGAGGGGCCGCTTCGCTCGGGGCAACCCGGCGACGACCAGGTCGTAGGCGTTCGCGACGAGGTCCTCGACCAGGGTCTCGTCGATGCCGTCACCGGGAGCGAGCGTGATCCAGTGCCGCTTGTTCATGTGCCACCCCGGTGTGATCTCGGCGTGGTCGCGGACGAGTGCTGCCCCGTGCGGTGGCGCGCACTTCAGGTTGACGATCGGCACACCCCGGAGCTCGCTCGTCATCACGAACATCTTGTCGACGACCTTGTAGACCACGGCGCCCTCGCCGAAGGGCTCGGTCTCGAACACCGCGGGCAGGGCCATCGCGGTGCGACTCGCGATCTCGTGCAACTGCGCGCCGTCCATGCACCCAGCATGCCCCAGACGCCCGACACCGCGGCTCGCGGACCGGACCTGTTCGGGGGCATGTCCTGAGCGTCGTTCACATCGTAGGATCAGGTCGCCGCGTACCCGACGCGGCGGTCGCTCCGGCGATCACCCACTCGTTCCAGGGGGAACCCGTGCGCATCATCCGTACCCTCGGCATCGCCGCCGCCACCGCAGTCCTCGCCACCACCGTCGTCGTCGGTGGGGCCTCGACCGCGCAGGCCGCCCCGAAGACCTACGCCAACTGCACCGCGGTGCACAAGGTGTACTCGGGCGGCATCGCGAAGAAGTCGGTCACGAAGAACAAGGTGGTCTCCGGCGGCAAGACCACGACCCGTGCGCTCAAGGGCACGGTGAAGAAGGACGACGCTCTGTACAAGGCGAACGCGAAGCTCGACCGCGACAAGGACGGCATCGCCTGCGAGAAGAGCTGAGGCGCTGACGCGCTGACGCACCGAAGCGCTGGCCCTCGAACGCCCCGTCGATCCGGCGGGGCGTTCAGAGCGTCGGGACGCCCTCGTGCCCGGACCGCGGGCGGGCGGTCCCGGCGACCCCGGTGACGACCGACCCCGCGGGGACGTCCTTCGTCACCACGGTGTTCGCACCGACGACGGAGTCCTGTCCGATGCTGATCGCCCCGATCAGGGACGATCCCGCGCCCAGCACGACGCGGTCGCCGACGACCGGATGCCGGCGAGCTCCTGGGCCGTGGTCGCCACCGCGCCCGCCGAGGGTCACCCCGTGGAACAGCACGACGTCGTCCCCGATCACCGCGGTCTCCCCGATCACGACGCCCATGCCGTGGTCGATGAAGAACCGTCGGCCGATGCGGGCGCCGGGGTGGATCTCGATGCCCGTGACCGACCGTGCTGCCTGGCCGATGACCCGTGCGACGAACCGGGACCCGGGCAGGCCTCTGGCGAGCCAGAGCCGGTGCGTCACGCGGTAGGTCCAGATGGCGTGCAGCCCGGAGTAGACGATCGCGTTCTCGAGGTCACCACGGGCGGCGGGGTCGCCGCGGCGTGCTGCGGCCAGGTCCTCCCGGACCGTCCGCAGCACGCCGCGTCGGACGGGACGACTCACGCAGTGAGTCCCTCGAAGAGCACCGTCGACAGGTAGCGCTCCCCGGTGTCGCAGACGATCGCGACGACGCGCTTGCCGGCGTTCTCGGGTCGTGCGGCGATCTCGAGCGCGGCGTGGATGATCGCGCCGGACGAGATGCCGGCGAGGATGCCCTCGTCGGTCGCGAGCGCCCGCGCCACACGCAGGGCGTCGTCGAGCTCGACGTCGAACACCTCGTCGATGACGGACTGGTCGAGGACCTCGGGGATGAAGTTCGCACCGATGCCCGCGATCTTGTGCGGTCCGGCCTTGCCCTCGGTCAGCAGCGGGGAGTCCTTCGGCTCGACCGCGACGATCTGCACGCCGGGCACGCGCTCCTTGAGCACCTGGCCGACACCCGTGATCGTGCCACCGGTCCCGACGCCGGCGACGAACACGTCGACGTGCTCCTCGGTGTCGCGCAGGATCTCCTCAGCGGTGGTCTTCCGGTGGATCGCGGCGTTCGCGGCGGTCTCGAACTGGTGGGCGAGGATCGCGCCGGGCGTCTCGTCGACGATCGCGGCGGCGCGTTCGACCGCGCCCTTCATGCCCTCGGGACCGGGGGTGAGCACGATCTCGGCCCCGTAGGCGCGCATCACCGCACGACGCTCGACGCTCATCGTCTCCGGCATCGTGATGATCACCTTGTACCCGCGGGCCGCACCGACGAGCGCGAGGGCGATGCCGGTGTTGCCCGACGACCCCTCGACGATGGTGCCGCCCGGCTGCAGGTCGCCGGACTGCTCGGCCGCGTCGATGATCGCGACGCCGAGGCGGTCCTTCACGCTGGCGCCGGGGTTGTAGAACTCGAGCTTGGCCAGCACCTCGGCGCCGCCCGCCTTCGGCAGCCGGTTCAGCTTGACGAGCGGGGTGTTGCCGAACGCCTGGGAGATGTTGTCGTAGATCGTGCCGCTCATCCGGTCCGTCCTCATCGGGTCAGGTCGCGCATCGCTCTTCCTGGAGGCGCGGTGTGCGCCCGATCCTAGCGACCGGACCCCAGGTGGTCCTGTCCACGGCGTCGGGCTCCCGTTGCCGTGTGGCCCACCTGGGCGTACGGTGCCGGGCAACGACGAGGAGGTCGCCATGTCCAAGCTGCAGCAACCCGAGGTCGCACCGCCCGTGGTCGACCGTGCCGCGTTCGACGAGGCACTCGCCACCCAGGTCCGCGACGAGAAGGAACTCACCCGGCACGGCGACCGCGTGTCCGCCGCCCGCCGACGACTCCCGATGGCCCAGGTGGAGGACTACGAGTTCCAGGGCGCCGACGGCCCGGTCCGGCTCTCCGAGCTGTTCGACGGCCGCTACCTGCTCCTCGTGCAGAACGTGATGTTCGCGCCCGACTGGGACGACGGCTGCCCGAGCTGCACCTGGGCCGTGGACAACCTGCCGGCGAACACGGGCCGGCTCGACGACGAGGGCATCGCGTTCGCCATGGTCTCGCAGGCTCCGATCGAGAAGCTCGAGCGCTGGCGGGAGCTGCGCGGCTGGCCGCACCGGTGGGTGTCGTCGGGCGCCACGAGCTACCACGACGACTGGGGCTGGACCCTGCACCACGACGACTACGACGGTCCGGTGCCGGGCTACTCGTACTACCTGCTGCGCGACGGCGTGCCCTACCTGACGTACGCCACCGGATCGCGTGGGACCGAGGCGATCCTGCCCGTCGCGCACATCATGGACCGCACCGCGTACGGCCGCCAGCAGGACTGGGAGGACAGCCCCGAGGGCTGGCCGCAGTACCCCACCTACGGTTGACGCCGGCGCTCCGTGCCAATCGGTCAACAGGCTGTTGACCTATTGACGATTCGTCAGCGCACGAACGCCGTCCGCGCGAACCGCTCGTCAGTCGCTTCGAGCACCCGCAGCACGTTGCCCCCGGCGAGCGCCCGCAGGTCATCCGCTCCCCACCCGCGCCGCTGCAGCTCGGCCGCGAGCACCGGGTACCGCGACACGTCTCGCAGGTCCGGCGGCAGCACCGGGGTGCCGTCGTAGTCCCCGCCGAGGCCGATGTGTGCTGCGCCGGCGAGGTCGCGGGCGTGCTCGACGTGGTCGGCGACGTCCGACACCGTCACGAGCGGCGGCTCCCCCACCGAGCCGGCGTCCTCCCAGTCCGCCCAGTCGCGGGAGACGAACTTCGGCACGAACGTGATCATCACGATGCCGCCGTTGTCCGACAACCGGGCGAGCACGTCGTCCGGCACGTTCCGCGGGTGGTCGTCGACGGCGACGGTGGACGAGTGACTGAAGACGACGGGCTGCGTGGCGACGTCGAGGGTGTCCCGCATGGTCGCCGGTGCGGTGTGGGACAGGTCGACGAGCATGCCGATCCGCTCCATCTCGGCCACCACCTGGCGGCCGCGGTCGGTCAGCCCGCCGTGCGGACGCGAGCCCGTCGCCGAGTCGGCCCAGGGGGTGTCGTCGTTGTGCGTGAGCGTCATGTAGCGCACGCCGAGTCGGGCGAAGTCGCGGAGCACCGCCAGGTCGTCGCCGATGGAGTGCCCGCCCTCGGCGCCGAGCAGCGACGCGATCCGGCCGGACTCGACCGCAGCCCGCACCTCGGCCGCCGTCCGGGCGAGTGCGAGCGACTCCGGGTACCGCTCGATGATCCGGTGCGCCAGGTCGATCTGCTGCAGCGTCGTCCGCACCGGGTCCGGTTCGTCGACGGGCACGAAGACCGACCAGAACTGGCCGACGACCCCACCGGCGCGGAGCTTCGGCAGGTCGGTGTGCAGCGAGTCGACCTCGGTGCCGATGCCCTCGACCCCGGAGTCGTGGGTCTCGCGGCGCTCCCACGGCAGGTCGTTGTGGCCGTCGATGACCGGGAACGGGATCGCGTCGAACGTCATGCCCCCGACGCTACCGCGCACGTCCCTGTGGCTAGGCTCGGTGCGTGGACCCCGTCACCCTCCGGACCGATCGCCTGGTGCTCTCCGTGCCGGTGCCCGCCGATGCGGAGGACGTCGTCGCCTACGCGAACGATCCCGACGTCGTCGCCTACGCACCGGTACCGGTGCCGTACGGCCACGCCGAAGCGCACCACTGGATCACCGACGTCGTGCGCGCTGGCTGGTCCACGGACTCCCGCTACGAGTTCGGCATCCGGCGAGCCGACGACCTCCGACTCCTCGGGACGATCGGGCTGTTCGGGTTCGTCGACGGCGCGGCCGAGGTCGGCTACGCCGTGCACCCGGACGGTCGCGGCCACGGCTTCGTGACCGAGGCCGCAGCCGCCGTCCTGGCGTGGGCGTTCGCGCCGTCTCCCGACGGACTCGGGCTCGTCCGCGTGCAGTGGCGAGCGATCGCCACGAACGCCCCGTCTGCGACGATCGCGCAGCGGCTCGGGCTCCGCTACGAGGGGCGACTCCGGTCCGGCGTGTTCCACCGCGGACGACGCCACGACCAGCTCATCGCAGCTGCTCTGCGCGACGACGACCGCTCGACGCCGACGGTCTGGCCTGCGTCGTGACGGTGACGTTCCGCGTGGTGACCGAGCTCGCCGCACCGCCCGAGCGCGCGTTCGCGCTGTCGCTCGACATCGGCGCGCACGAGCGGTCGATGGCTGCGACCGACGAACGCGCCGTCGCCGGCACGACGTCCGGCACGATCGGCTTGGGCGAGTCCGTCACCTGGCGCGCGCGGCACTTCGGGATCGTCTGGCGGATGACGAGTGAGATCACCAGCCTGGAGGCTCCGCACCGGTTCGTCGACGAACAGGTGCGTGGTCCGTTCGCCCGCTTCCACCACGAGCACCGGTTCGAGCCGTCGGCCGGCGGCACGCGCATGGTCGACACCATCACGTTCCGAGCACCGTTCGGCCCGCTCGGTCGTCTGGCCGAGGTCGTCGCCCTGGAGCGCTACCTGCCGCGGCTCATCCGTGAGCGCAACGCGTCGCTCGCCACCGAGCTGGGCGCCGACGGCCGCGACGGCTCCGACAGCCCCGACGGTCAGGGCGCTGCGAGCTCCCCCAGCGCGTCGTAGGCACTCGCCACCGCATCGACCCGCGCGCGGCCGGCCGGTCCCGAGGCTTCGTACACGTCGTTCGCGATGGCCGCGACGACCGCGAACAAGGCCGCCATCGAGTCGAACGCCGCCGGTGAGTCGACCGGGCACAGGATCGCGGTGTTCGCCGGTGCCGCGATGACGGCTGCGGTCGGATCGCCCAGCACGACGACGTCGGCGCCGGTCGACACGCAGTGCCGCACGATCCGGTCGACCCCGGCCGTGTGCCGACGCACGGTCACCAGGACGACGAGGTCACGGCGGTCGAGGTCGGCGACCTCTTCGCCGAGCCGCTGCCCCGGTGCCGGACCGACCCGGACGTCGGAGCGGACCTGGGCGAGCTGCGCGCGGAGCTGCAGCGCCACCGGGTAGGCGCCGCGCTCCCCGAACACGAGCACGCGATGAGCGCGGACGATGCGGCGAGCGAGTCGCGGACGATCGGCACGGGCCAGCGAGGCGAAGGCCGCGTCGAGGTTGCGGGCCTCGACGGCGCGCTGGTCGACGTGGGCGGCGTCTTCCGCAACCCACGGCAGGCCGGAGCCGCGTGCGGACATCAGGTTCTGCCGGACCTCGGCCGCGTCCTGGAACCCGAGCGATCGGACGAGCCGGGACACCGTGGCCTTCGACGTGCCCGACTCGGCGGCGAGTTCGGCCGAGGTCCCGACGAGCAGGAGTTCCGGGTCGTGCCGGACCATCGCGGCGACGCGTCGTTCGGCGGGCGAGAGCTGCTCCCAGACGGAGTCGATGCGGGCGCGGACGTCCGGTCCGGCGGTGCTCATGCCCGGGCCACCCGCTCCACCGCGACGGCGAGCGCGTCGAGCCCGAGCGCGATGTCGGGCGTCGAGACGAACTCGTCCGGGTGGTGGCTGATGCCGTCCGGGTTGCGCAGGAACAGCATCGCGACGTCGGTGACGAGCCCGAGCGACATGGCGTCGTGTCCGGCCCGCGAGAACAGCTCCATCGGCGCGGCCTCACCCGTCGACTCGATGCCGGCGCGGACGGCGTCCATCAGCCGCGGCGCGCAGAACACCGCCGGCGCGCGGTGCACCTCGGTCGGCGTGACGCTGACCCCGCGTCGTTCCCCGATCAGCGAGAACGCCTTCGTGAGCTCGTCCCACACCGCGTCGCGGCCGTCGTCGAACTCGCCGCGCAGGTCCACCGAGAACCGTGCGAGGCCGGGGACCACGTTCACCGCGCCCGGTTCGACGGTCATCGTGCCGACGGTGCCGACGTGGTGCGACGCCCGGCAGATCCGCTCGACGGCCAAGGCGGCCTCGGCCGCGGCGAGCAGCGCGTCGTGGCGGCGCTCGTAGGGGGTGCCGCCCGCGTGCCGGGCCTCGCCCACGGCCTCGACCGAGAACCGTCGTGCGCTCGCGATGCTCGTGACGACGCCGAGCGCCTGACCGGCCTGCTCGAGGTACGGGCCCTGTTCGATGTGCGCCTCGAGGTACCCGGCGAGCGTCGTCGGGTCGGCCGCCGCGTCACCCACCCGGGCCGGGTCGAGCCCGAACCGGGTGAAGGCCTCGCGCAGGGTCACGCCGTCGCCGTCCGCCAGGTCCCACCAGGACTCGTCCCACACCCCGGCGACGGCGGACGACCCGAGCAGGGCCTTGCCGAAGCGGGTCCCCTCTTCGTCGGAGAACGCGATGACCTCGAGCGCGACGGGCAGCGGCCCCGCGGCCGTCAGTCGCGCAGCGGTGCGGATGGCCATCAGGACCCCGACGATCCCGTCGTAGCGGCCGGCGTCCACCACGGTGTCGAGGTGCGAGCCGAGCAGCAGCACGGGGGCGTCGGGGGCCATCCCGCCGACCCGTCCGTGCAGGTTGCCGGCGGCGTCCTGCCAGGTGGTGAGTCCGGCGTCCTGCATCCACCCGGCGACGATCCCGTTGACACGGGCGTGCTCGGGCGACAGGTACACGCGGGTGATCCGGCCGGTCTCCTCGGTGACCAGGGCCAGCTCGTCGCACCAGCGCGCCACGAGCTCGGCGTCGGCGGTACCCAGGGCGGTGGCGGTCACGACCGGGGCCGCGCTCACGCCAGCACCCCGACCGGCGCACCGGAGAAGACGTCGAGGGCCGCGTCGACCCCACCGCCGTGCGGGACGGCGTGCCCCGCACGGCGGAGCGCGTGCTCGAGGGCGGCGAGCGTCGTCACGACGGTGTCCTTGCGGGCGTTGTACCCCATGGTGCCGATGCGCCAGACCTTGCCGTGCAGCGGTCCGAACGAGGTGCCGATCTCGATGCCGTGGTCGTCGAGCATCGAACCACGGACCTGGTCGCCGACGACGTCGGACGGGATCTCCACCGCGACGACGTTGTGCATCTTGTGTGCGACGTCACCGAACACCCCGAGCCCGAGCGCCTGGACGCCCTGCAGCATCGCGCGGCCCGCGAGTTCGTGGCGTGCGATCGCCTGCTCGCGCCCTTCGTCGAGCAGGATGCGGGCGCACTCGTTGGCGGCGTAGAGCATCGACGCGGCCTCGGTGTGGTGGTTCAGCCGCCGCGGACCCCAGTAGTCCAGGATCATCGCGAGGTCGAGGTAGTTCGAGCGGATCGGCTCGTCGGCGACGTCGTCACCGGGTTCGCGGATGCCGGCCTCGACGCTGCGGCGCTCGTCGAGCACGGCGGTCGCACGCGGCGAGACGGTGACCGGCGCGCTGCCGGACGGCCCGCCGAGGCACTTCTGCAGGCCGGCGCTGACGGCGTCGATGCCCCAGGCGTCGACCTCGAGCGGGTTGCCGCCGACGGTCGCCGTGGCGTCGGTGTAGAACAGCACGCCGTGCCGCTCGCAGATCGCGCCCAGTTCGTCGAGCGGCTGGTTCATCGTGGTGGAGGTGTCGCCCTGCACGATCGCCAGCACCTTCGGCCGGACACGGACGATGGCGTCCTCGATCGCGGACGGCGTGAAGACCTGGCCCCACGCGGTCTCGATGGTGTGGACCTCGGCCCCGGCACGGCCCGCGATCTCGGCGAGCAGGTGCCCGAACCGGCCGAACACCGGCACGAGCACGCGGTCACCCGGCACGAGGAGCGACACGAGCACCGCTTCGATCCCGGCGCGCGAGGTGCCGTCGACGAGCACGGTGGCCTCGTTCGTGGTGCCGAACACACCGCGGTAGAGCTCCTGGGTGTCGTTCATGGCGGAGGTCATCCACGGGTCGTACTGCCCGACGAGCGGGGTCGACAGGGCGCGGAGCACACGCGGGTCGGCGGTGATCGGGCCGGGGCCCATGAGGAGGCGGGCTGGCGGGTTCACGGGGTGCATGGTTGGTCCTTCCGTTCCGGTCACGAGCGTACCGGAACGATCGTTACAGCCGTGTTTCGGTGACCCGGGCATCCGCGGTCACGGGAGCCGCGACGAGCTGCCCCTCGACGGCGGTGACGCCGGACGCGGTGGACGCCACCACGCGCCCGCGCAGCCAGGTCTCGGTGACGCGGCCACGGGCCTCCAGGCCGGCGAACGCGGAGACCGGGTTGCGGTGTGCGAGGCCGGCCACGTCGATGACCGCCGTGGCGGACGGGTCGAACACGGCGAAGTGGGCCAGCGAGCCGGGGGCGATGACCCCGCGGTCGGGGAAGCCGACGAGTGCTGCCGGACCGGTCGTGAACAGCGGCAACAGCACCTCGAGCGGGACGCCGCGGCGGAGGGCCTCGGTCCAGACGGCCCGGAAGCCGACCTGCAGGCCGGCGATCCCGCCCCAGGCGAGTCCCCAGTCGTCGACCTTGAGGTCGGCGGTCGACGGCGAGTGGTCCGACACGATCATGTCGATCGTGCCGTCGAGCACACCGGCCCACAGGGCGTCGCGGTTCGCGTCGTCACGGATCGGCGGGCAGCACTTGTACTCGGTCGCGCCGTCGGGGATGGACCCCGCTTCGAACGACAGGTAGTGCGGGCAGGTCTCGACCGTGATCCGGACGCCGTCGTCCTTCGCGGCGCGGATCATCGGGATCGCACCGGCGTCGGACAGGTGCAGGATGTGGACCCGGGCGCCGGTGGCCCGTGCGCCGTCGATGACCCGCGCGATGGCGGACCGCTCGGCGTCGACCGGGCGGGTGGCGAGGAAGTCCTCGTAGTGCCCGCCGAGCGCAGCGTGGTCGACCAGGAACTCGGGGTCCTCGGCGTGCACGATGAGCAGGGCGTCGATCCGGGCGACCTCCTCGATCGCGTCGCGCAGTTGGTCGGCGTCGAGGTGCGGGAACTCGTCGACCCCGGACGGCGCGGTGAAGCACTTGAACCCGAAGACGCCCGCGTCGTGCAGTGCGCCGAGCGAGCCGGCGTTGTCGGGGACCGCCCCGCCCCAGAACCCGACGTCGACGGCGACCCGCCCCTCGGCACTCGCGCGCTTCACGGCGAGCGCCTCGACCGTCGTCGTCGCGGGGATCGAGTTGAGCGGCATGTCGATGATGGTCGTGACCCCGCCGAGTGCGGCGGCCCGGGTCGCGGACGCGAACCCCTCCCACTCGGTGCGTCCGGGTTCGTTGACGTGCACGTGGGTGTCGACGAGGCCGGGCAGCAGGACCTGGTCGGCCGGCACGGTGCGGTCGTCGACGGCGGCCACGGGCGCGTCGACCGGCAGGACGGTGTCGACACGGCCGTCGCGCACGACGACCGCTGCGGGGCGGAAGGCTCCGTCGATCCAGGCGCGGTCTGCGCGCAGGACGAGGTCCGCGACGGTGTCGACGTCGGTGCGGGACTCGGTGCTGCCGTCGGCCGGGAGGCCCGTCATGCGCCCGCCCCGACCGTCGCGCCCGCCGCCGGTTGGCGTTCGAAGCCCGCCAGCAGACCCGACATCGCCTTCGTCGGCGGGGTGGCGTACTCGCCGTGCTTGCCCGTCGAGAGCCCGAGCCGCACGAGCGACTCGGCGAGCACGGTCGCCGCGGCGACGCCGTCGACGACCGGTGCCCCGATCGCCCGCGAGACCTCGGCGCAGAAGTCCGCCATCCCCGCGCAGCCGAGCACGACCGCGTCGGCTCCGCCGGCGATGACGGCCCGGCACTCCTCGATCACCAGGGCGCGTGCGCCCGAAGCGGGGTCGTCGAGCTCGAGCACCGCGACCTCGCACGCCCGGATCTCGGTGACGAGCGACGCGAAGCCGTAGCGCTCGGCGAGCTCGTGGGCCCGGCCGGTCGTCCGCGCCAGGGTCGTCACGACGCCGAACCGGCGCCCGAGCATCGCCGCCGCGTGGAAGCCCGCCTCGGCGATCCCGATGACCGGCCCGGCGGCGAGCTCCCGCGCGGCGTCGAGGCCCGGGTCACCGAAGCAGGCGACGACGTAGGCGTCCACGCCGTCCTGCTCCCCGAGTGCGATCTGCTCGAGGAGCCCCGGCACCGCGAGCGCCTCTTCGTAGTGGCTCTCGATCGACGCCGGGCCCATCGTGGGGTTCACCGCCTCGACGATGGTGCCCGGGCCGGCGACCGCGGTGGCGGCGACGCCGATCGAGCGGGTCATCGAGGCGGTGGTGTTCGGGTTGACGACGCGGATGCGCATCGGGGTCCTTCCGGTGGAGCGGGCGGTGCGGGTGTCGCTGGTGGTGCGGGTGTCGCTGGTGGTGCGGTGTCGCTGCGGCGTCTCAGGCTCGTCCGACGGCGGCGCCGTCGTCGACCGTCGGGTCGTCCGAGGCGAGTTCCGGCATGCTCGGCCGGACCCGCTCGAGTCCCCAGAACACCACGAGTCCCAGGCCGCAGCCGATGAACCAGCTGTAGTTGTTCAGCCCCGGCAGGATCCCGAGCGCGGGCGGCAGGACCGCACTGGCGACCGAGACCACCCCGGTGACGACGAGGGTACCGATGGCGTTCGGGTTGAAGCCGCCGCGGTACCAGTACCGGGCCGAGGTGTCCTTCGTGTACATGTCGTCGACGGCGATGCGCTGCTTCCCGACGATGTAGTACCCGGCGATCAGGATGCCGAACAGCGGGCCGATGAGGGCGCCGAGCACCCCGAGCGTGTACAGGATGGCCTGGTCGTTGCCGTACCAGTTCCACGGGGTCAGCAGCACGGAGCCGACCGCGGCGATCATGCCGCCGGCTCGCCACGAGATCTTGCGTGGAGCGACGTTCGAGAAGTCGAACGCGGGGCTGATGAAGTTCGCGACGATGTTGATGCCGACCGTCGCCGTGACGAAGGTCAGGCCGCCGAGCAGGATCGCGAACGGGGCGCCGATCGCCTGCACGGTCTCGATCGGGTCGGTGATGAGCTTGCCGAAGACCGGCACGGTCGCACTCGCACACAGCACGGTGAGCACCGAGAAGAACAGGAAGTTGATCGGGAGGCCCCAGAAGTTGCCCCGCTTGACGGCCGCGAAGGACTTGCCGTAGCGCGAGAAGTCACCGAAGTTGAGCATCGGGCCGGAGAAGTAGCTGACCACCAGGGCGACCGCGGAGAGCATGACCGGGATCGACGCGCCGAACGAGAGCGGCTCCCCCACCGACAGCGTGAACGAGATGTTGCCGATGCCGGCCTGGCTGACGAGGTAGATCGCCAGCGCGATCATCACGACGTACACCGCCGGGCCCGCCCAGTCGATGAACTTCTTGATGGCCTCCATGCCCATCCAGAACAGGGCCCCCTGCGCGACCCACAGGATCGCGTACGAGATCCACCCGAGCGCTGACAGCCCCAGGAACGAGTGGTCGAGCAACCCGGCCGAGGCGGGGATGAACTTCAGGAAGATGATGTTGAGCGACTGCGCGGCGAGGAACGTCTGCACGCCGTACCAGGCCATCGCGATCAGCCCGCGGATGATCGCGGGCACGTTCGCCCCGAGCACCCCGAACACCGCACGGTTGATGACCGGGTAGGGCACGCCGGTGCGCTGCGACGGCTTGGCGACGAGGTTGGCGAAGACCTGCACGATCAGGATGCCGACCACCAGGGCGATGAGCACCTGCCAGCTCGCGATGCCCAGTGCGAAGAGCGACCCGGCGGTGACGTAGCCGCCGACCGAGTGCACGTCGGACATCCAGAAGGCGAAGAAGTTGTAGCTCGTCCAGCTCTGCTTGCGCAGCGGGGCGAGGTCCTCGTTCGTGAGCGCCGGGTCGTACCCGGGCTTGACGACGCCGGCACCAGCGGGTGCGGCGGTCGTGGTGGGGGCGTGGGGCGCTGCGACGGGTGTCACGAGATCGGTAGCCATGGCGTCCTCCGAGGGAGTGGGGTGGGGAGGCGGTGATCGCCTCCACCACAGAAGTTAGGGAGCCTCTTCGCGCCCGCCGTTTCCCTCGTGTAACGGTCGTGTGTCGTGGTCGCTGTCCTGAAACGCTCGTTCCACACCAGAACGTGCACAGACATGTGCACGATGATGGCCGCATGCCCGACACCATCCGTTACGTCGCGATCGGCGACAGCTTCTCGGAGGGCATCGGCGACGCCGGCGCCGTACCGTTCCCCGGCTGGACCGGCCGACTCGCGAGCGGCATGGCCCGTGCGCACGACGCAGACGTCCGGTACGCCAACCTCGCGGTCCGCGGGCGCCTGCTCGCCGGGGTCCTCGGAGAGCAGCTCGACGCGGCTCTCGCACTCGACCCCGCACCGACGCTGATCACGTTCTGCGCGGGCGGCAACGACCTGCTGCGGCCACGGTTCGACGCCCACGCCCTCATCGCACCACTCGAAGCGGCGGTCGACACGGTCCTGGGCCGCGGGGTCCGGCTGGCGCTGCTGAGCCCCGCCGACCCGAGCGCACGACTCCCCCTCGGACGCCTCATCAACGCGCGCGGCGACGCCTGGGCGGACGCCCTCGCCGACCTCGCCGACCGGTACGACCTGCCCTTCGTCGACGTGTCCCGTGATCCGCACCTGCGCCGTGCCGAGTTCTGGTCCGAGGACCGGCTGCACATGAACGACACCGGCCACCAGCGCGTCGCGGACCTCGCCCTGCACGCGATCGAGGACGGACCGGCACCGATCGAGCCGGCGTCCGAACAGACCGGCCGCACCCGACTCTCCGAGGAACTCCGCTACTACCGCGAGCACGTCCTGCCCTGGGTACAGCGCCGCGTCACCCGGCGGTCCTCGGGCGACGGACGCTCGGCAACCTACCCGGCGTGGACCCCCGTCGACTGATCACGCACGATCGCGGCGGTTCTCCGCACGCGTCCCGCGCTCCGCTTGTCCTCCCCCGCGAACAGCCGTTCTACTCGGGTGATCCACGTCCGAGCCGAACTCAGGGGAGACGGCACCATGCACACTGCGCCACGCCCATCCGGCACCACCGCGACACGTCCTGCAACCGTCACCACCCCGACGGGCACCCCCAGCACCGCACACGGCATCGACCACATCGGCCTCACCGTGCCCGACATCGACCAGGCCACCGACTTCTTCGTCCTGGGACTCGACGCCGTCCCCCTGTACGACCGGTTCCTCCGGAGCGAACCGCTCCGCGGTGAACCCGACGTCCAGCGGCGCCTCGGCATCCCGAAGACCATGGCCCAGGGGGCACTGCGTATGCTCGCGCTGCCGAACGGGCCGGGACTCGAGCTCTTCGAGTACCACGGCCCCGACCAGCGCCCGGCCGTCCGCGCGAGCGACCTCGGCTGGCAGCACGTGGCGTTCTACGTCGACGACATCGACCACGCGCTGTCGCACATCGAGACGGCGGGCGGCCAGCGGTACGCCGACCCGCGTGACCTCGGCGGCAACGAGGGTGGGTTCGGCAACCGGTTCGTGTACGTCGGAACGCCGTGGGGATCGACGATCGAGCTGATCACCTACCCGAGTCGGCAGTCGTACGAGGACCACGCCCCGCGACCGAAGTGGCGCGTCTGACGGTTCAGCGCGCCGGGGCCGTCGCGATGTACGTCCGCGTCGGCCCGCCCGTCAGGGCGTGCGGGAACTCGACCCCGTCCGCCCGGAACCCGCCGGCTTCGTAGAGCCGCAGCGCTCGCTCGTTGCCGGCGAGTGCGTGCAGGACCACCGCGGGGTGTCCCGCCGCCGACGCCGCGTCGACCGACGCGGCCAGGAGCGCACGCCCGACACCCCGCGCCTGCACGTCCGGGCGGACGGCGAGCAGCGACAGGTAGGCGGCGTCGGACGGGTCGGTCGACCGCCCGGACCCCGGCGCCGTCACGAGCGCGAAGCCGTCGATCGCACCGGCCGCTCCGACAGCGACGAGCAGGGCGACCCGAGGCACGGCGAACTTCGACGCCGCGCGGGCTCGCACCGCCTCGGATTCCGGCACGCCGTCCCGTGCCGCGACCGCTGCGACCCACAGGTCGACACACGCCGACACTTCGTCCGGGGCCGCTGGACGCACGGACACGGACGGTTCGATCACCCGGTCAGCCTACGACCGCGCTGCTGCCGATCCTGAACGACGCCCCACGGTGCTCGTCGGGCAGCCGGTCACCGCGGCCGTGCAGCTTGTGCCGCAGCGAACCGGGCTCGTAGCCGGTCGGGTACGCCCCGCGCGCCCGGAGTTCGGGGATGACGAACTCGATGACGTCCTCCCACGTGCCCGGCGTCACCGCGTACGCCAAGTTGAAGCCGTCGACGTCGGTGAGCTCCTGGATCTCCTGCAGGCGGTCGGCGATGGTCGCTCCCCCGCCGACGGCGACCGGCCCGAGTCCGCCGATCGCGGTGTGCCGGGCGAGGTCGCGGATCGTCCACGAGCTGCCGTCCTCGCCGGTGGCCGCCGCGATGTTGGCCGCAGCCGACTGGATCGCGTTCGACTCGACATCGCCGAGGGGCTCGTCGAGGTCCCACTGCGACAGGTCGACGCCCATCCAGCCGGAGTTGAGCACCAGGGCACCGAGCTCCGACGCGTACGACAGGTAGTCCTCGTACTTCGCCTGGGCCAGCTCGTCGGTGGCGTCCGTGATCACGGTGAGCAGTGTGTAGACGCGAGCGGCGTAGCGGTCGCGACCAGCTGCCTCCAGGGCGTCACGGACCTTCGCGACGGTCGACGCGAGCTGCTCGACGGTCGGTGCGCCCACGAAGACGGCTTCGGCGTTCTCCGCTGCGAAGCGGATGCCGCGCGGCGACGCGCCCGCCTGGTAGATGACGGGCGAACGCTGCACCGACGGCTCGGACAGGTGGATGCCCGGCACGTCGAAGTGCTTGCCGTGGTGCTCGATCGGGTGCACCTTCGCCGGGTCGGTGAAGACGCCGGACGCGCGGTCGGCGACGACCGCGTCGTCCTCCCACGAGCCCTCCCACAGCTTGTAGAGGACCTCGAGGTACTCGTCGGCCACGTCGTACCGGTCGTCGTGCGACAGCTGGTCGGTCTGGCCCATGTTGCGCGCGGCGCTCGGCAGGTAGCCGGTGACGACGTTCCAGCCGACGCGCCCCTTGGTCAGGTGGTCGAGCGTGGAGATCCGCCGGGCGAACGGGTACGGGTGCTCGTACGCCGTGCCCGCCGTGATCCCGAAGCCGAGGTGCTCGGTCACCGACGCCATCGCCGACACCAGCAGGATCGGGTCGTTGACCGGCACCTGCGAGCCCGTGCGGAGCGCGGCCTCGTTCGAGTCGCCGTACACGTCGTACGTGCCCAGCACGTCGGCGATGAAGATGCCGTCGAACGCCCCGCCTTCGAGCGTCTTCGCCAGGTCCGTCCAGTACGTCAGGTCGCGGTAGTCCCGCGATCGGTCGCGCGGGTGCCGCCACAGCCCGGAGGACTGGTGGGCGACGCAGTTCATGTCGAACGCGTTGAAGCGGATCTGCCGGGGTTCGCTGCTGCTGGTCACGCTTGGCGACGCTACGTGCGGGGTCTGCGTCCGTCATCCATCGTGACGAAGCGTGACGGCCGCAGCTCAGGCGCGGTCGTGGAGCGTGACCTGGTAGCCGTCCGGGTCGGCGAACGTGAACGTCCGGCCGAACGGGCCGTCGATCGGTGCCGACACGATCGTGTGGCCGTCGGCCACCAGGGCGTCGTGGATGGCCTGCACGTCGGTCGCGTGCAGCCAGATCGCCGCCCCGATGCCCGGTTGCGAGACCGCGTCGAGGTCGGTGCCGGGGACGACGTCCCGCAGCGCGAAGGCGATGGGCGTCGTCTCGAAGACGACGGCGTGTGGCGGGCCGGCCTGGGAGCGGACGAGACCGAGGTACTGCTCGTAGAACGCCTGCGACGCCGCCAGGTCGCGGGTCTGCAGGGAGATGAAGTCGGGGCCGGTGACGGGCATGTGGTGCTCCTTCGGTTGTGTCAGTCTTCTGACACGGCACAACCTATGTCAGACTCCTGACATGAGTCAAGACGGCACCGACAGCAGCGACGTCATCGACCTCGAGACGTCCCTCGGATACCTGCTCAAGGAAGCCGCGAGCGCGCTCCGCGCTGCGATGGAGGCCGTGCTGCGCCCGCTCGGCATGACGATGACGCACTACTCGTGCCTCGAACTCCTGGCACAGCGGCCCGGGCTGTCGAACTCCGAGCTCGCACGCGGCGCCTTCGTCACGCGGCAGTCGATGAACGTGCTGCTGCAGGCCCTGGAACGGGACGGCTTCGTGACGCGGGCCACCGAGGCGCCGGTGGGCAAGGCGCTCCCGACGCGGTTGACGGCGAGCGGGCGGGCGAGCCTCGAGCTCGCGAGCGCGGCTGTCCGCGGCGTCGAGGTCCGGATGCTCGACGGGTTGTCGGGTGAGCAGCAGGTGGCGGCGCGGGGGGCGCTGCGCAGCATGGTGCGCTCACTCCGCCGCACCACCAACGACGAGGCCAGCACGGTCTGAGGACGCGCTACCCTTCGACCGGTATTGATGTATCTCTCGAAGGGAACTGTCGTGCACGAGGACTTCACCAACCTGTACCTGTCGAGCCTCTGGCTCAGCGTCGCGATGCTCGCCGGTGGGTACGCCCGGACCCGGAACCGATCGGCGTGGACCTGGTTCCTCCTGACGCTGCTGTTCGGCCCGCTCGCGGTGCTGCTGCTCGTCACGTGGCCGGCGCGTCCGCCACGCCGCATCAACCCCGCGCGGACCGATGCGTCCGCATCGGCACCGGACACGGGCGGTTCCGAGGAGTAGCCCTGACGCAGAAGCGCGCAGGACCAGATCCTCTCAGGGAAGGGCGGACACCATGGCGCTGCAGGACGACGTCGTCACCGACGTCGGCGGGGATCGACGACTACGGACCGCGCTGCTGATCGTCGGCATCGTGGCGGTCCTCGTCGGTGTCGCCTCCCTCGTGCTCCCGCACGCGACGCTGTTCGCGGTCGCGTGGGTGTTCGGCATCTACCTGCTGGTGTCCGGCCTGTCGATGGTCGTCCGTGCGTTCGCCCACGGGATCGGCACCGGCCGCCGCATCGGCCTGGTCGTCCTCGGCGCGCTGATCCTCGCCGGGGGCCTCGTGGCGCTCGTCGCCCCGCCGGTCGGGGTGCGGTGGATCGCGTTCGTGATCGGCTTTGCCTGGCTGGTCGAGGGCATCACCCTGCTCTACGCCCCGACACCGACGAATCGTGCTCTGACGATCGGCGCCGCGGTGCTCAGCATCGTCATCGGCGTGCTCGTCATCAACCTGCCGTCCATCGGGGCAGCGCTGGCCGTCGTCGCCATCGCGGGCTTCCTGATCCTGTTCGGCATCGTGCAGATCGCCCTCGGGGTCACCGTCGGACGCGCTGACCGATCCGCCACGACCGCCGGTCGAGCGGCCTGACCACGGCCGCTGCGCAGGGGCCCGTCACGGGATCGGCGCCGACGACTCCTAGGCTCGACGGGTGGACGTCACCCTGCGGAACAGCATCCCCGAGGACATCGAGTGGCTCGTCGAGCTGCGTGCACAGGTCCTCCGTGCCGACCTGGAGCGTCTCGGCCGCTTCGACGCGGTCCGGGTCCGCGGGCGGATGCGTGATGCCTTCGCGCCCGAGCACACCCGGGTCGTCGTGGTCGACGGGTGTGATCGCGGCTCGATCACCGTGCGGCCGGACGCCGACACCCGGTGGGTCGAGCACTTCTACCTCGCGCCGGAGGTCCAGGGGCGGGGCGTCGGATCGACAGTGCTCCGGACCGTCCTGGCCGAGCCCCACACGGGTGCGACGCGACTCAACGTCCTGCAGGGCAGCGCCGCGCGCCGGCTCTACGAACGGCACGGTTTCGTCGTCGACACCGAGGGCGACGTCGACGTCTTCATGACCCTGCGCGCTCCGGACCGAGCACGGTACGGAGTATCCTGAGCTGCTCGTCGACCACGTCGGCCATCCGGCGCTCGGCGGGGCCCGTGAGCCATGCTTCGAGTGCCAGGTGGAAGAGCATCACGGTCGTCTCCGCGATCACAGCGGATTCGGGCCGGTCGAGGCCCCGAGCGACGAATGCCGCACGGACCGCGTCGGTGAGGTCAGCGCGCTTCCGGGCGTCACGCTCCCGCAGTGAGGGCTCGGACAGCACCAGCCGCCGCACCGCACCGACCTGGTCGTGATGCCCCTCGAACCGTCCGTCGGCGACCTGGCGGAGACCGTGCACGACGATGTCGAGCGGGTCGATCCCCGCCGGCGCGGCCTCGATGGCGGCCCGGGCGAGGTCGGGGATCTCGTCGCCGGCGAAGATCACCTCGCGCTTGTCGGCGAAGTACCGGAAGAAGGTCCGGGTGGTGAGCCCCGCACGTGCGGTGATCTGCGGCACGGTCGTCGCCGAGTAGCCCTGCTCGGCGAAGAGCTCGAAGGCCGCTCGCTCGAGTCGCCCTCGGGCATCCGGAGACCAACGCATGGGTCAACAGTAGCGGTGATGACACGCCGTGTCATGATTGAATGGTCGATGACACGTCGTGTCATGACCCACTTCGAGCAAGGGATCCGGACACCATGTCGTCAACGGACAACGCAGCACTCTGGACCACGTCGACCGGGCGGTTCACCGTCGGCCCCGCGCCGGTCCCCCAGCCCGGCCCCGGCGAACTCGTCGTCCGGGCCGAAGCCGTCGCCGTGAACCCGGTCGACGCCGTCGGCGGACTCTTCCGACACCTGGTGTTCCCGAAGCTCCGGTTCCCGGCGGTGCTCGGGTCGGACGTCGCCGGCACCGTCGTCGCGACCGGCGCCGGCGCCGAGCGTTTCCGCGTGGGCGACCGGGTCGTCGGGCACGCAGCGGGGCAGGAGCAGCATCGGAACAGCTCCGCCGAAGGAGCCTTCCAGCGCCAAGTCCTCCTGCTCGAACGTGTGACGACCCCGGTGCCGGACGACCTGCGCGCCGAGCAGGCAGCGGTCCTGCCGCTCGCCGTCTCGACCGCAGCGGCCGGGCTCTTCGAACCGGATCAGCTCGCGCTGTCACTCCCGACGGCCGACACGTCCGAGCGCCCGGGGGTCGTCCTGGTGTGGGGCGCGTCGACGAGCGTCGGGGCCAACGCCGTCCAGCTCGCCCGGGCCGCCGGGCACGCCGTGATCGGCACCGCGTCGCCGAAGAACCACGGGTTCGTGCAGTCCCTCGGTGCCGAGGCCGTGTTCGACTACCGCGACGACGGTGCCGCACGCCGCGTCCTCGACGCAGTCGCCGACCGCGAGCTCGTCGGTACCCTCGCCTTCGGCCAGGGCTCGCTGCCCCGTACGCTCCCGATCGTCCGGGCAGCCACCGGGTCCGGCCGACTCGCATCGGCGTACCCGACGCCGGTGACGACGATCCGTGCGCGGCTGGAGCGTCGACACGGCATCCACATCACCGCGATCTGGGGCGGCCGCCCGACCGAATCGGAGGTCGGCCCCGCGATCTACCGCGACTTCCTGCCCGAGGCACTCCGCACCGGTCGGTACCAGGCGACGCCGACCGCATCCGTCGTCGGATCCGGACTCGCCGCGATCCCGGAGGCCCTCGCCGAGCTCCGCGCCGGTGTCTCTGCCCGGAAGCTCGTCGTCACGCTCCCCTGACCCGGTAGCGTCAGCGACGTGACCGATGCCGACGTGCCCGACGACGAGACCTTCAGCTTCACGATGTCGGGCGGCGGCACGCCACGGGGCCACCTGCAGGATCCGAGCTCCGTGACCCTGCACCTCGATCCGCGGCGCATCGGCGACGCGGCCCGGGGCAAGGAGATGTTCACCCGGGCGATGGACCAGCAGCACACGGCGCTGACGGCGTACGCCGCGGCACTCGATGCCGCCGACGGCGACGTGACTGCCCTGGCGGTGCACGACGCCGCGACCGCACTCCACGAGGCACTCCAGTTCCTCCCGATCGCCCACACCGTCTACGCGGGCGTCGGCTTCCACGGCGCGCGTCGGGGACGGCTCCCGCCCGCCCGCTCTGCGACCGGAACTCGGCGAGCGCGCCTTCGGCGTCCACCCGGACATGCTCACGGCGGTTCGAGGGGACACCTCGCAGCGCTGGGAGCTCGCGTGCGAAGAGGACCTCCCCCTCGCCGTCGAGATCACCTTGGCGACCGACCCGGACGAGAACGTGCGGTCCGCCTTCCTCATGATGACGAGGTCGCGAACCGTCGTCCTGCTCATGGAACAGCGAGAGACCGACCCGGGCCTCCTCGACCAGCTCGCCCAGCAGAGCTACGCCAGCCCCGACCGGAAGTTCCCCCTGCCGCTCGCCGACCTCGTTCCCCGAGAACTGGACGGTCTCTACGAGCTCCTCGGTCTCGACGACCGGGCCGTCGCGCTCGCGAAAGCCCGCTGGGCACGAGCGCAGGAACGCGACGAGCGCATCACGGTCGGCGATGCGCTCCGCGAGATCGGCGCGGTCAGCTGAGCGGCTTCGCGTACCAGCGGTCGGAGTACGGGTCGTCGTTGAACGGCGCGACCTGCACGAACCCGAGCCGCTCGTAGAGGGCACAGGCCTCGGCGAGCTCGGCCCGGGTGTCGAGCCGCAGCGACGTGATCCCGCGCGCCCGGCTGACCTCCGCGACGTGCCGCAGGAGTGCCGAACCGACACCCCGACCGCGGCAATCCGGCAGCGTGAAGACCTTCGTCAGCTCACCGACGACACCCACGAAACGCACGCCGGCACACGCGACCACCGCTCCTCCGTCCGAGGCGACGACGAACAGCCCGGAATCCCCTTGCAGGTCGTCGAGGGGCTCGTCGAGCATCGCGCGGTCGACCTCGGCCGGCGTCGCCGCTCGCCCGTACCACCGCGACGCGACCTCGGTCAGGTAGGCCCGCACGATCGCGTCGGCCCGGCCTGCGCCGGGTCGCTCCGTCTCGAAGATCATCGCGCCCCTTGAACAGGCATACCATCCAAGCCTTTTTGGGCCCGGTCGGCGACCAGCTGCGGACGGGAGGCGCGTGGCGGGCCCGCCACGGGCCTCCTGGCCGTCACGTGGTCGCGATCGCGAGCCGCACCCGGCTCAGCGGGACGCCGTCGCCTCACGCGCGGCGGCTTCCGCCGCGACCCAGGCGAGCATGCCGCACTTGACCCGCATGACGAACTTCGAGACGCCGTGGAAGGCGATGAGGTCCTCGAGGACGTCCTCGTCGGGCTCGCCGATGCCGCGGGAGCGCATCATCGTGCGGAACTCGTCGGTCAGTGCGAGGAGCTCCGGGACCGTGCGGCCCACGGCCATGTCGGTGAGGACCGATGCCGAGGCCATCGAGATCGAGCAGCCGTCGCCCTGCCAGGCGAGACCGGCGATGCGGTCGGTGCCCGGTTCGAGACGGATGCGGACGGTGATCTCGTCGCCGCACGTGGGGTTGCGCTCGAAGTGCGAGGCGTCGGCGTCGGGCAGGTCGCCGTCGCCGTGCCGGGCCTTGGCGTGGTCGAGGATGACCTGCTGGTACAGGCTGTCGAGGGAGTTCATGCGGTCGCTCCGAAGTAGCCGCGGACTTCGCCGACGGCCGCGATGAACCGGTCCACGTCGTGCTCGGTCGTGTAGACGTAGGTGCTCGCGCGGCTGGTGGCGACCAGGCCGAGTCGGCGGTGCAGGGGTTGGGCGCAGTGGTGCCCCGAGCGGACGGCGATGCCCTGCGCGTCGAGGTACTGCGACACGTCGTGGGCGTGCACGCCGTCGACGTCGAACGACACCAGGCCCGATCGCGGGACGCCGACCGGCGGACCGACGACGCGGATGCCGGGGACGGCGGCCAGGCCGTCGAGCATGCGCCGGGCGAGGTGCTCCTCGTGCGCGCGGACACGCTCCATGCCGATGCCCTGCAGGTAGCGGACGGCCTCGGCAAGGGCGACGGCCTGCGACACGGGCTGCGTGCCGGCCTCGAACCGCTCGGGGGCCGGCATGAACTCCGACGCCTCCATGGTCACGGTGGTGATCATGGACCCGCCGGTGCGGAACGGGGGCAGCGCGTTCAACAGCTCGCTGCGGCCCCAGAGCACGCCGATGCCGTTCGGACCGAGCATCTTGTGCCCGGAGAACGCGGCGAAGTCGACGCCGAGCTGCTGCACGTCGAGCGGCCGGTGCGGCGCGGACTGGCAGGCGTCGAGGACGACCAGTGCGCCGCGGGCGTGGGCGAGACCGACGATCTGCTCGACGGGGGCGACCATGCCGGTGACGTTCGAGACGTGCGCGAACGCGACGACCTTGGTGTGGTCGGTGATCAGGGCCGCGGCGTCCTCGGCGGTCCAGGTGCCGTCGTCGGCGACCGGGACCCAGCGGAGCGTCGCACCGGTCAGCGCGGCGAGTTCCTGCCACGGCACGAGGTTCGCGTGGTGCTCGGCCTCGGTGACCAGGATCTCGTCGTCCGGTCCGATGCGGAAGCGAGCGGCGTCGACCCCGCCGCGGCCACGGCTGGCGTTCGCGATGCCGTAGGCGACGAGGTTGAGGGCGTCGGTGGCGTTCGCGGTCCACACGACCTCGCTCGGACCGGCAGCGCCGATGAAGTCGGCGACGGTGGCACGGGCGTCCTCGTAGGCATCGGTGCTCAGCGCCGCGAGCGTGTGCGCGCCGCGGTGCACGGCGGCGTTGTCGTGCTCGAGGAACCGGCGCTCGGCGTCGAGGACCTGGGTCGGGCGTTCCGCCGTCGCCCCGGAGTCCAGGTACGCCAACGGTTGCCCGTTCACGTCCTGCGCGAGGATCGGGAAGTCCGACTTGATCGTCTCGACCTCGGCCTCGGTGAGCGGCTGGTTCGGCGCCACGACTGTCACGTCTCGTCCTCCTGGTGTTGCTGTCCGGAGCAACCCGTCAATGGTGGCCGTTGTTCCCGACGGCGTCCAGTCGGCACGGGAACGGCCCAGGACCACGCCGGGCCCTGGGCCGTCGCACGGTGGGGCTACTCGTTGCCGATCTTCTTGTCCGCAGCGTGGCGGGCACCGTCGATCTTGTCGTCGTACTTGCCGCCGGTGGCCTTCTTGACCGCGTCGGCGACGCCCCCGAGGACCTTGTCGCTGATGTCCTCGGCCTTCTCGCTCTTCAGGGCGTCCTGGACCTTGTTGTCCTTCAGGAAGTCCTGGGCCTTCTTCGTGATGTCGTCGAACCCCGCCATGGCCTGCTCCTCAGCTCGGTGCGGAGCCCGTCGCTCCGTCATGCCGCAGATCGTAGGCCGCAGAACCGCCGTCTGTCCCGGAACGTGACGAAGTGTTCACACCATCTGGGCGCTGCGTCGACGTGCCAGGACGTACCCGACCGCGACCGCCCCCGACACCGCGAGGAGCGACGGGATGAGGATGTCGGTGCCCTCCTGGGTGAACTCGACCACCAGGACGAGCGCCGTGAACGGGGCCCGCATCGTGGTCGCCAGGAACGCCGCGGCGCCGACGAACGCGAAGGCCGCCAGGCCCGGGCCGTCAGCCGGCCAGAGCAGGAGCCACGCGCCCCCGAGGCCGCCGCCGATCGCCGAACCGATCGCGATCGAGGGCGTCAGGGTGCCGCCGACCGCGCCGGCACCGATGGTGGCCGACGTGGTGATCGTCCGGACGACGCCGAGCAGCAGGAGCAGCACGATCGGCGCCAGGCCGGCGACGGTGTCGTCGTCGAGCGAGGCGTTCATCGCGACGAGGCCCAGCGCCCGCCCGTTGCCGAGGATCTCGGGGAACGGCACCGCGATGAGCCCGACCATCGCGAACACCACCGGCAGCACGACGAGCAGGTGCCAGCCCTTGGGCGCGATGCCCTGCAGCCGGTTGGTGAGCTTCACGAACCCGACGCCCGCCAGGCCGAGGACCGGCCCGACGACGATCGCCCAGACGAGCAGCGACGGCGACATGTGCATCGCCGGCACATGGTAGAGCACCTCGTCCGGGATCACGAGCCGGGCGACGAACGCGGCGACGGCACTCGTGGCGAACGCGGGCAGGGCCGTGGCGAAGCTGATCTCGCCGAGCAGGACCTCGACGGCGAACAGCGCACCACCGAGCGGGACGTCGTACACCGCGGCGAGACCCGCTGCCGCTCCGCAGGCGACCAGGATCTTCGTCTCGCGCGGGGTGAGACCGGCACGACGGGTGACGAGCTGGGAGAGCCAGGCGCCGACCTCGCGCGGGGCGACCTCCTTGCCGATCGAGGCGCCGAGACCGACCGCCAGGATCTGCACGCCGGCGTTCGCCAGGGTCGCGAGTGCGGGCATCCGCTTGCCGCCGACCGCCGCGGTGACCGACACGATCGGACGCCCCCAGCGCCGGAGCGCCCACCAGGCGAAGCCCGTCAGGACACCGGCGGCCACGAGGGCGAGGAACCGGTTCAGCGCCGACGGTGCGTCCGCCGCCTCGAGGTGCCCACCGAAGCCGTACCCGAAGGCCACGAACTGGATGAGCTGCAGCGCGAGCCACACGGCGATGCCGGCGATGCCACCGGAGACGCCCACCAGGGCGGTGACGACGGCGAGCTTGAGCGCCCAGACGGGGGTCGCGTGTCCGGAGCGCGGCATGTCGGAAACCCTAGCGGCTCCGATCACCGGCACCGGGCCTCCCGGTCGTCCCACCTGCCGTCAGACGGCCGTCAGACGGAACGGGACCACGCAGTCGGCGGGCATGAGCGGCGGGTGCAGGCCGACCGTGCCGAGCACCCGACCGCTGAACACCCGTGCGCCGCTCCACCAGTCCGGCCGGACGATCCCGTGCCCGTCACCGACCACGATCGGGTCGACGCGGTACGAGACGTCCGGGTCGAGGTCGCGGAAGGTGACCCGACCGGTGCCGGACACCTCGGACCGCCCGATGCTCGCCAGGAAGAAGACGGCCTGCTGCCGGTCCGGCGTGACCGTGCCGTACACGAGCCGGGAGTCGTCGACCTCGTCCATCCGCACCAGGTCGCCGCCGTGCAGCAGCCCGCGCAGCTCCTTGTACAGCGCGATCCACTCGGCCAGCGACGCCGACTCCTCCGCCGTCGCCTCGGTGAGGTCCCACTCGATGCCCAGGTGCCCGACGAGCGCGGTGCCGGCCCGGAAGGCCAGGTCGTGCACGCGGCCCGTCGAGTGGTTCCTGCCGCTCGCGATGTGCGCACCGAGCAGTTCCGGGGGCAGGAGCTGCTGCGTCCACCGGTGCATCTGCTGCCGCTCGAGGGGGTCGATGTCGTCGGACACCCAGACGCGGTCGGTGTGCTCGATCACGCCGAGGTCGACCCGGGCGCCACCCGACGCGCACGACTCGATCTCGAGCGTCGGGAAGCGTGCCTTCAGGGTCGCCATCAGCCGGTACGTCGCCAGGGTCTGCTCGTGCACCGCCGCGCCGGCACCGGGGAACCCGGCCTCCACCAGGTCGCGGTTGTGGTCCCACTTGACGTACTCGATGCCGTACTCGCCGATGATCGCCGTCATCCGCTCGAGCACGTACTCGTACGCCTCGGGGATCGCCAGGTCGAGCACCTGCTGGTCGCGGGACCGCATCGGCAGTCGGCCGTCCGCCTGCATGATCCACTCCGGGTGGGCGCGGGCGAGGTCGCTGTCCTCGTTCACCATCTCGGGTTCGAACCACAGGCCGAACTCCATGCCGAGGGCCCGGACACGGTCCACGATCGGCCCGAGCCCGTCGGGCCAGACGTCCTCGTCGACGTACCAGTCACCGAGCCCGAGGTGGTCGTTCCGGCGGCCGCGGAACCACCCGTCGTCGAGCACGTACCGCTCGACCCCGAGGGCCGCGGCGCGCTCCGCCAGGTCGGTCAGCCGGGCGAGGTCGTGGTCGAAGTACACGGCCTCCCAGACGTTGATCGTCATCGGCCGCGGCGTCGTCGGGTGCTGCGGCCGGCTGCGGAGCCACCGGTGGAAGCGTCGGGCCTGGTCGTCGAGCCCGTCACCGTGGGTGAACCACACCCACGGCCCCTCGTACGTCTCGCCCGTGCCGAGCCGGACCTCGCCCGGCAGCAGCAGTTCGCCGCCGCCGATCACCTGGCGCCCGGTCGACAGGCGTTCGGCGTGGTGCCGGTGGTTCCCGCTCCACCCGGTGTGCACGCCCCAGACCTGCCCGCGGGCGAAGCCGAAGCCGGGCTCCCCCACCGTCAGGACGGTCGCGGCGTCGGCGCCGGTCCGGCCCTTGCGGCTCTCACGCTGGTGGGTGCCGACGACGAGTTCACGGCGTTGCGGGGTGCGTTCCTTGCCCCACCGACCGGCGAAGTCCAGGACCTCGCGCGCACCGGACGGGATCGGCATCGCCACCGTCAGGTCGTCCACCGTGTAGACGCCGTCGGCGGTGTTCGTGACGGCAGCCCGGGCACGGACGAGTCCGGAGACGAGCACCTCGATCGTCAGCCGGACGGCGAGCCCCGCGGTGTCGTCGGCAGCCTCGGCCGTGACGGTCGTGTCGGTGACGTCGAGCGCCCGCACGGTGAACGCCGGCGACCAGTCGTGGCCGTCGCGGTGTCCGGCCAGGCCGGGTCGTCCGCTCCACCCGCGGTTCGGCTCGGGCAGCACGGCGACACGGACGGGGTCGTCCATCTCGTTCTGGGCCACGGGGGCGACGTCCGCGTCGGCGAGTGCGACGAGCGCGTCGTCGTCGAGTGGCCCGAGGGCTGCTCCCCAGTGGACCACCGCGGGCAGCGCGTGGTCACGGCAGTCGAGGACGAGGGAGACGCCCCCGGCGGTCAGGTGGACGAGGTCGTACGAGGTCACGGCCCCAGTCTTCCTCAGAACCAGCGCTTGACCTTGAACACGACCCACAGGATCGCGGCGAACAGGACCATCCCGACGATCGACAGCGGGTAGCCCCAGGTCCACGTCAGCTCGGGCATGTGCGTGAAGTTCATGCCGTAGATGGCGGCGATGAGCGTCGGGGCGAACAGGATCGCCGCCCAGCCGGAGATCCGCTTCGTGTCGTCGTTCTGCTTCTGCGCCGCCAGCGTCGAGTCGACCGTCAGGGCGTTCTGCAGCAGCTGCCGGAAGGTGTCCAGCCGCTCCACCGTCCGGATCGCGTGGTCGAGGACGTCGCGGAACCGGCGCTGCATCTCGATCGGCAGGTGGTACTTCTCCGCGCCGCGGTGCAGGTTCTCGATGATGTGGATCAGCGGACGGGCGGCCCGCTGGAAGTCGACGACCTCGCCGAACAGCTCGTAGACGCGGCGGGAGACCCCGGCCTCGCCGGCGAACAGCTGGTCCTCGATCTGGTTGATGTCCTCTTCCAGGCCGTCGATCACCGGCACGTAGCCGTCGACGATCGTGTCCATCAACGCCCAGAGCTGCGCCTGCGGTCCGACCGTCACCAGGCCGGGCTTGCCGCTCATCCGCTGGAGCGCCCGCGGGACCGTGGCCCTGCCGCGAGGGTCGGCCTTCACCACGACGAGGAAGAAGTCCTCACCGACGAAGGCGTGCACCTCGCCGAACGCCACCTCTTCCTGCCCGTCGTTGTAGAGCGCGGGCTTGAGGACCACGAAGAGCGTCGAGCCGTACCGCTCGAGCTTCGGCCGCTGGTGCCCCTCGGCGGAGTCCTCGACCGCGAGCTCGTGCAGGCCCAGGGCGACCGCGACGTCGCCGAGCTCCTGCGCGTCCGGTTGGTACAGCACGATGCACGCGCTCGCGCCCTGCTCGTCGAGCATCCGGAAGGTGTCGTCCAGCGACGGACTCGCCATCGGGGCGATCCGGTCGACGTACACGGTGTTCATCTCGACGCTCACGCGACCACCGTACGCAGGTGACCGGCTTTCGGACGGGAGGCCCGTGGCAGGCCCGCCACGCGCCTCCCGTCCGCCGTCCCCCACAGGCTGAACGCACGCTGCGCGCCCGACAGGACCGCCCGCCTACGGTGCAGGTCATCAGCATGCTGACGAAGGGAACGGTCATGAAGAGGATCTGGAAGCGCATCGCAGTCGCCGTGAGTGCCGTCGTCGCGGTGGTCGGGGCGTTCGTCGGGTCCGGCGCCGCCGGCGGGACGCCGATCCAGGACGCTGCCGGCGGAGCACTGTCGGCGTCGTCGACCGCCATCGCACCGGACGGCCCGGCGTTCTCGATCTGGAGCGTCGTCTACGTCGGCCTCATCGCCTACGCCATCCGCCAGCTCTTCCGCACGTCGGACGACGACCGGCACGCGAAGCTGGCGGTGCCGGCGATCCTGTCGCTGCTGCTCAACGCGGCGTGGATCCTGTCGGTGCAGTTCGGGTTCCTGTGGGCGAGCGAACCGATCATCGTGGCCCTGCTCGCGGTGCTGGTCTGGACGTTCACGATCCTGCGGCGGTCGAAGCCCTCCGGTGTCGTCGAGGCGATCGTCACCGACGGCACGTTCGGCCTCTACCTCGGGTGGGTGTGCGTCGCGACGGCAGCGAACACGGCCGCGGTGCTGACGGCAGCGGGCTTCCGGGGCTTCGAACTCGGGCAGGACGTCTGGGGTGTGCTCGTCGCAGCGGTGGCCGGGCTCGTCGGGCTGCTGCTGGCGGTGTGGGGTCGGGGTCGCCTGGCGCCGATGCTGTCCCTGGCCTGGGGTCTGGCGTGGGTGGCGGTCGCGCGGCTCGACGGTCCGCTGGTGTCGACGCCGACCGCTGTGGCCGCGGTGGTCGCAGCCGCCGCGGTCGTCGTGGTGACGGTCGCCGTGCGGGCGCGTGCGGGTTGGTCCGGCGCGCGTGGCCTGGCGGCGCGCACGGCCTAGCCAACATTCGCGCTCAGCGACAGTTCACGGCCGCGAGCCTGCGTGAACTGTCGCTGAACGCGAAACAACGCGCGCCAGCGCCGGGCCCGCAGGCGGCCGGCCTACCACGCGGACGCCACCAAGCCGTGCGCGGCCGCCACGGCCTCGTTCGTGACCTGGCCGGCGTGCACGTTCAGGCCGAGGGCGAGCGACGGGTCGGCGGCCAGCGCGGCCTCCCACCCGCGGTCGGCGATCGCGACGGCGTACGGCAGCGTCGCGTTCGTCAGCGAGATCGTGCTCGTGCGCGGGACGGCACCGGGCATGTTCGCCACGCAGTAGTACACGGTGTCGTGCACCGCGAACGTCGGGTCGTCGTGGGTGGTCGGGTGCGAGCCCTCGAAGCAGCCGCCCTGGTCGATCGCGATGTCGACGAGCACCGATCCCGGCCGCATGTCCGCGACCATGGCGTCGGTGACGAGCTTCGGCGCGGACGCCCCGGGGATGAGCACGGAACCGATCACCAGGTCGGCGTCCCGCAGGGCTTCCGCGATGGCGTGCGCCGACGAACGCAGCGTCGTGATCCGCCCGTCGAACCGGGCGTCGAGCGCGCGCAGGCGGGGCAGGCTGATGTCGAAGACCGTGACGTCGGCCCCCATGCCGAGCGCCATCGTCGCCGCGTGCTCGCCCGCGACGCCACCGCCGATCACGACGACGCGGCCCTTCGGCGTGCCGGGCACCCCACCGAGCAACAGCCCGCGTCCGCCGTTCGTGCGCATCAGGTTGTAGGCGCCGACCTGGGCCGACAGCCGCCCGGCGACCTCGGACATCGGCGACAGCAGGGGCAGCGAGCGGTCCGGCAGCTGCACGGTCTCGTAGGCGATCGCGGTGGCTCCGGAGTCGATGAGCGCGTCGGTCAGCGGGCGGTCGGCCGCCAGGTGCAGGTACGTGAAGAGCACCTGGCCCGGACGGATGAGCGGGTACTCGGACGCCACCGGCTCCTTGACCTTCAGGATCAGCTCGGCGCGCGCCCAGACCTCGGCGGCGGTGTCGACGATCTCGGCGCCCGCGGTGCGGTACTCGTCGTCGGGGAACGCCGACCCGGTGCCGGCGCCGGCCTGCACCAGGACCTGGTGGCCGTGCAGCGCCAGCTCCGCGACACCCGCCGGGGTGGCCGCCACGCGGTACTCGTTGTTCTTGATCTCGGTGGGGACGCCGATGCGCATCGCAGACTCCTTCGTGGGTGGTGCTCTCGTCCACACCATTCAGCGCCGGATTCGTTGCGGTGACGTTAGGGCCGAAGATCCTGACGACGCACGGCGCATCCGTGCGATGAGATTCGGCGATCAGTCGCTCAGAAGACCTTGCCCGGGTTCAGGATGCCTGCCGGGTCGAACACCCGTCGGATCCCCCGCTGCAGCTCGAGCACGTCGTCGCCGAGCTCGTCACCGATCCACCGACGCTTCAACACCCCCACGCCGTGCTCGCCGGTCAGTGTCCCGCCCAACTCGATCGCGGCACGGAACATTGCGTCGGCGGCGTCCCAGACGTGAGCCGGCACCTCGTCGCCGTCGAAGACGAAGTTCGGGTGCAGGTTGCCGTCGCCGGCGTGCGCCACGGTCGGGATCGGGACACCGTGTTCGCGACCGATCTCCTCCACGCGGGCGAACATCTCGGCGAGCCGGCTGCGCGGCACCGCGACGTCCTCGATGAGCACCCGGCCTCGCGACTCCATCGCGGCGTGGAAGGACCGGCGGATCGTCAGCAGGCGCTCGCGTTCCGCCGCCGACCCGGCCAGGTGCACGGTTCCGCCCTCGGCCTGGAGGCGCGGCATGGCTCCCAGCGCGGCCTCGGTCGCGCCCGGACCGTCGAACTCCACGAGCAGGAAGACCCCGCCCGCCGCGGTGCTCCCCACCGTCTCGACGATCACCTCGGATCCGAGGTACGCCGCGATCCCCTCGAGGGCGAGGGCGTCCAGCAGCTCGACCGTCGACGGCCGGTCCACTCCCGCCACCACGGCCGCTGCCGCCGCGGCGGCCTGCTGCACCGACGGGTAGACGGCCCCGAGCGTCGCGGGCTCACCCGCCGGGATCGGGACGAGTCGGACCGTCGCGCCGACGATGACGCCGAGCGTGCCCTCGGACCCGACGAGCAGCGCCGTCAGGTCGAGACCGGTCACGCCCTTGACGGTGCGGTGGCCGGTCGACACGAGCCGGCCGTCCGCCAGCACGACGTCGAGCCCGAGCACGGCCTCGCGCGTGACGCCGTACTTCACGCACCGCAGACCACCGGCGTTCGTGGCGATGTTCCCGCCGACGCTCGCGATCGCCGCGCTCGCGGGGTCCGGTGCGAAGCGCAGCCCGTGCTCGGCGACGGCGGCGTTCAGCGCACCGTTGAGCACCCCGGGTTCGACGCCGGCGAGTTCGTCCTCGACGGACACCTCGACGATGCGGTCCATCCGCGCGACGCTGAGGACCACCGTGCCCTCGGTGCCGTTCGCGCCACCCGCCAGACCGGTGCCGGCGCCGCGCGGAACGACGGGGACGCCCAGGGCCGAGCAGGTCCGGAGTGTCGCCTGCACGTGCTCGACGGTGCGGGCCTCGACGACCGCGACCGGACCGCCAGGGGCGATCCAGCCGGACTTGTCGGTCCGCGCGGCGTCGAGCACGCCCGGTTCGGTCCGGACGACGGTGCCGTCGGGGTCCTGCAGGGCGGAGCGGAGCTCGGTGACGACGGTGTCCATGTCGTCACGCTACCGCCGCCGAGTGGACTCCCCGGCTCGGTGCCCCCACGGCGGTCAGCGCGTGCGGAGCGACTCGCTCGGCAGCTCGCCGAAGCGGGCGCGGTACGTCGCCGAGAACCGCCCGAGGTGCCCGAAGCCCCACGACCGGGCGATCTCGGCGACCGAGGTCTCGTCGCGCGCACCCCCGAGCAGGTCCGCCCGCGCACCGTCGAGCCGCACCTCGCGCAGCAGGTCGCCGGGCGTCTGGTCGAGGTGCCGTCGCAGGGACTGCTGCAGCCCGCGCGGGCTGAGCCCCGCCGCCGCGGCGATCTCCGGTGTGCCGATGGGTTCGCGGGCGTGCTCGTGCACGAAGTCGAGCGCCCGGCGGACGCGTCCGTGCTCCGGACCGCCGCCGGCCACGGTCGAGCGCCAGCGATCGCGCTGCGGGAACGCACGGATCGCAGCGGTCGCGAAGGCCTCGGCGATGTCGCGCTGCGCGATCGGGTCGAGGTCGTGGTCCACGTCGAGCCACGTCGACGAGTGCGTCCGGACCACGTCCTGCCACGCAGCCGTGCCCGCAGCCGTCGGGCGCTGCATCGGCTCGAAGGCGAAGTCGTCCTCGCCGACCAGCGCCCGGACGAAGTCACGGTCCAGGTGCACGAGGTTCAGCGCGATGTCGCGGTGGTGCAGGGAGTACGGCTCGGCGAACGGCAGCACGACGGGCACGCCGGCTTCGAGCGCCCAGGTCTCGCCGCCGCAGGTGATCCGGCTGGAGCCACTCCGCATCCAGGCCACCAGGAACTCGTCGTCGACCTGGCTCTCGCTGCGCAGGTCGACCATGAACCGCGACGACCGCAGCGACATCCGGTCGTCGCCGACTCCGGCGAAGTCCCAGTGCGCGGTGGGGCGGGTGCGCCGGACCGCGGGTGCCCGGAAGTCGTAGTCGCGCCCGAAGAACGCGAGCGCCTGGTCGACGTCCGTGCCGACCACGCGACGGGAGTACCGGCCGCCCGGTCGGTCCATCGAGATCACCATGGCCGAGACCGTACCCGGCACCCCCGACAGAACCGGGTCACATCCTGACTCAGGGCTGCAGGATCGCCTGCCCGACGCTCTCGTCCAGGATCAGGTCCGTGACGAGCCCGGACGCCAGCGCACCCCGCAACGACGCGGCCTTCGAGCGGCCCGCGACGACGCACACCCGACGGGGCGCGCGCTTGATGGTGTCGAGGTCCGGCCCGCCGGCGCGCGCGTTCACGCCGATGTCCCGCCACGACCCGTCGGCCCGGTAGAACACCGTCGAGACGTCCCCGACGACCTGGGCCTTCGTGAGCTCGTCGCGGTCCGCGGGGTCGAGGTAGCCGCCGGAGTACACGTGCGACGGCACCGGGGCCTGCGGGGCGCCCACACCGAACACCACCAGGTCCATCCGCTCGTGCAGGTCGAGCACACGGCGGATCGACCGCTCGCGGAACAGCGCCTCCTTCGTGGCGGGGTCGTCGAAGAACGCGGGCACCGGGAACTGCTGCACGAACGCGCCGTACGCCTCGCCGAACCGCCGCAGGATCTCCGAGGCGTAGACGATGCCCGTGGTCCGTGTGTTCGCGGCGCCGTTGATCTGCACGATCGTCGAGCCGTGCGTGGTCTTCGGCACGAGGTACCGGCTGACCGCGCTCACCGTCGAGCCCCACGAGATCCCGATCACCATGTTCGACTCGACGTACTGCGTCAGGATCCGGGCGGCGGACAGGGCGACCCGTTCCAGGCGGTCGACGTCGCTCGTGTGGTCCGGCACCGGGACGACGTGCGCGTGCACGCCGAACCGCGAGCGGATGCTGCGGCTCAGCGCGGCCGCCTGGTCGAGGGGTGAGCGGATCTGGATGTCGACGAGGCCGGTGTCCCTGGCGTACTTCAGCAGGCGCGACACCGAGGAGCGCGAGGTGGCGAGTTCGTCCGCGATGGCGTCCATCGTCAGGTCCTGCAGGTAGTACAGGTGGGCGGCGCGCAGCGCCTGCTGCGTGCGCATGGGCTGAGCCGCATCGCTCATGGTGCTCCGATCTGTCGAACGCAACCATGCACGGACGTGCACGGCCTCTGCAACCCCTGTCGCGCCTCCCGGCCCCCGGATCGGAGCGCACGACACGTGTGCTGCACGTTCGTGCATGCAAGTTGCCCGACCTCCCAAACCGGCGCACGATCGATCCTGACCACGAGAACCGACGAAGGAAGCGACGAACCATGTCGAAGAAGACACAGCCCCGGGACACGGTGACCGCCCTCACCGAGCGCCCGAACGCGCAGGTCCTCGTCGTCGGCGGCGGCATCAACGGCATCGCCACGTTCCGCGACCTCGCGCTGCAGGGCGTCGACGTCGCCCTGGTCGAGCGCGGCGACTACGCCTCCGGTGCGTCCGCCGCGTCGAGCCACATGATCCACGGCGGCATCCGCTACCTCGAGAACGGCGAGTTCCGCCTGGTGCGCGAGAGCGTCCAGGAGCGCAACGGCCTCATCCGCATCGCCCCGCACTACGTCAAGCCGCTGCAGACCACGATGCCGATCTTCTCGACGTTCTCCGGCATCATGAACGCCCCACTGCGCATGCTGACGCACAAGCAGCGTTCCACCAAGGAGCGCGGCGCGATGCTCATCAAGATCGGCATGACGATCTACGACTCCTTCTCGCGCGACGGCGGCTCCGTCCCGAAGCACGTCTTCCGCACCAAGAAGGCCGCGCTCGAGGACATGCCCGCCCTCAACAAGGACCTGAAGTACACGGGCACCTACTACGACGCGAGCGTGCACGAGCCCGAGCGCCTGGCCCTCGACGTCCTCAAGGACGGCATCGCCGCCGGCACCGGGACCGGCTCCGCCGCGACCGCCCGCGCGACGAACTACGTCGAGGCAGCCGGCACCCGCGACGGCGGCGTGCTGCTGCGCGACCGCGAGACCGGCGAGGAGTTCGTGTTCACCGCCGAGGTCGTCATCAACGCCTCCGGTCCCTGGACCGACCTGACGAACGAGGCGTTCGGCGGCGAGACGAAGTTCATGGGCGGTACGAAGGGCTCGCACATCGTCGTCCAGAACGACGAGCTGCTCGAGGCCACCAAGGGACGCGAGCTGTTCTTCGAGAACGACGACGGACGCATCGTCCTCATCTACCCGCTCAAGGGCCGGGTCCTCATCGGCACGACCGACATCGACGCCGACCCCTCGAAGCCGGTCACGACGACCGACGAGGAGATCGACTACTTCTTCGGGCTCGTGAAGCACGTGTTCCCGCAGATCGACGTCACCCGCGACCACATCGTCTACAGCTACTCCGGCATCCGTCCGCTCCCCCGCCACGAGGACACCGCCCCCGGCTTCGTCTCGCGTGACTACCGGATCGTGGACACCCAGATCGCCGGGCTGCCGGGGTCGACCGTGCTGTCGCTCGTCGGCGGCAAGTGGACGACGTTCCGTGCCCTCGCCGCGCACCTGTCGACCGAGGCCACCACGAAGCTCGGCATGCCCCGCAAGGTCGACACGACCGGCATGGCGATCGGCGGTGGCAAGGAGTTCCCCACCACCGACGCGCAGCGCGCCCTGTGGATCACCTCGCACCGTGACGGCCTGGACGAGTCCCTGGTCGAGGGCCTGCTGGAGCGCTACGGCACCCGTGCGGCCGAGGTCGTGGACGTCCTGACCGACGGCCCCGTCGAGGCCCTCGAGTCCGACCCGTCGCTCACCCGCGCCGAGGTCGCGTACTTCGCCGAGCACGAGCAGGCCGTCCACCTGGTCGACGTGGTGCTGCGCCGCACGAACCTGGCGTTCGTCGGCGGTGTCACGATCGACCTGCTCGACGAGCTGGCCGACGTGCTCGCCGGGGCGCTCGACTGGACGCCCGAGGAGCGCGCGGACGAGGTCCAGCGCACGCTCGACGTGCTGCGCGAGGCGCACCGCGTGATCGTGCCGCTGACGTCCGCAACGGCACAGGCGTCCGCAACGGCACAGGCGTCGGCGTCGCAGCTCGCGTAGTCGACGCGACCACGAACGGACGGGAGGCCCGGTACCAGCTGGTACCGGGCCTCCCGTCGTTCGTCTGGTCTCGTTCCGTTCGCCCGGTCGCGATCGCGCGTCAGAACCGCTCGCCGGTCGGGTCCAGCGCGGTGCGGTCGATGAGCTGGTCACCACCGATCGGCTCGCCCTCCCAGTCGACCAGGTGCCAGCCGTCGGCGAAGGACCCCTCGAGCTCGACGATGCCGGTGTTCTCCAGGTGGCGCTTGGTGCCGAAGTGGTCAGGGGTGTTGTCGGCGGCCGCGCTCGCCCAGGTACGGATCGCCGCACCGTGACTCACCGCCGCCGCCACGCCGACGCCGGTGGCCTCGATCTGCCGCACGGCGTCGTCGTACCGCTCGAAGAACTCGAGCCCGCTCTCCGCCCCGGGCATCCGGGTCGTGCGGTCCCCGCCGGACCAGCCGTGCACGGTGGAGATGTACAGCTGCACGGACACCGTGTCGCTCTTGCCCTGGGTGTCCCCGGCCTCGATCTCACGCAGACCGGGCAGCACGACGGGATCGAGCCCGAGCGACGCCGCCAGGGGTGCCGCGGTGATCTGCGTCCGGACCATGGTGGAGGCGAAGAGCCGCTCGATCCCCCGGTCGGCCAGGGCTGCCGGCAGGGCATCCGCCTGCTGCTGGCCGAGCTCGGTCAGGCCGGGTCCGGGCACCACGGCGTCGAGGACACCGTTCACGTTCGCGGGGGTCTGGCCGTGGCGGATGAGCAGCAGTCGCATGGATCCACCCTACGGACCACCGCCGACGTCAGCCCTGGCGGGTGTTCCAGCGGGGGTTCTGCTTGTTGATGACGTAGACCCGGCCGCGGCGACGGACGACCTGCGAGCCCGGGATCTTCTTCAGTGCCTTGAGCGAGTTGCGGACCTTCATGGTTCTCCTCCGTCGGCGCTCTCTTGTTGAGAACGGTTTTCAGGTAGGGTACCCGACATGCGTTCTGCTGCCATCACCCTCGTCACCGCCCTCCACGAGGCCGACGCCGACCGCGTCGCCGCCCGGATCACCACCGGGCACCGGATGCACGTGGACGGGAGCGCGTTCGCAGCGGCCCGCGCGGTCGCCGAGCGGGCTGACCACCTCGACCGCGCCTGCGGCCCCGACGCCGACCACGGCCTCGTCGTCACGCTGCAGCCCGGCTCCGACGCCCGCGCCGTGGGCATGATGCTCGCGAACGCCGCCCGGAGCGAGACCGGTGACGACCGGGTGCTCCGGCACGTGGTCGGGGTACTGCGCGCCGACGACGTCGCCCACCTGCTGTGGTCCGACGTCGACGACGCGTTCGTGGCCGCCGACCGGGTGGCGTCCCTCGTCGAGTACGCGACCGTCATCGCGCTCGACCGTCTCGCTCCGCTGTCCCTCCGCCGCCGTCGCGCACTGGTCGCACTGCTGCACCGGCTCGCGCCGCAGGCCGTGATCGTGGCGCTGCCCGCACTCCGGACCGCGCGCGACCTGCCCGCGTCGAACGGCGGGGCCGCTCGGGTCCTGGCCTCGGGCGCCGGGTGGATGCGCGCCCTGTCGAGCGGCGCCGACACCGGCCGGGACGCCCGCGACGACCTGGTCGCGATGCGCTACCGGGAGCCGCTGCCGTTCCACCCTGGGCGACTGGCCACCGTGATCGAGCGGGACCTGGCCGCCGGTAGCTCGGGCCGGGTGCTCCGCTCGAAGGGGTTCTTCCGGCTCGCGTCACGCCCGGACCACGTCGGCTCGTGGTCGAGCTTCGGGGCGATGCTCGCGCTCGACCCCACCGCGAACCCGTCGTGGGACGCCGACGCCCCGATCGGGCAGGCGCTGTGGTTCGTCGGCGAGCGGCTCGACGTGCGGGCGATCGAACGTGCCCTCGACGGGGCGCTGCTCACGCCGCCGGAGCTGCTGGCCGGGCCGGACCTGTGGCGCGGGTGGGCGGACCCGTTCCCCGTGTGGCCGGCGGTGGACCCGGCGTCGGAGCACCGGCACGAGTGAGGCGTCCCGTGCGTGCGCATCTTCCGACAGAACACGAGTCGATCGACGCGTGGATCGTCGCAGCATGTGCACGCATCCGGTGCGTGCGCATCTTCCGACAGAACACGAGTCGATCGACGCGTGGATCGTCGCAGCATGCGCACGCACAGACGGGAGGCGCGGTGCAGGTCGGACCTGCACCGCGCCTCCCGCCCGTGGTCGCGTCGCGAGCGCCCCCGGCGTCAGCGCGCCGGCACGGCCTCGGCGTCGGCGGCCTCGCCCGCGGCCCGGGCGGCAGCGTCCTGCGCGGCGAACGGCAGGTCCCCCAGGTCCAGGTTCGGGTTCGTGTCCTGCGTGAGCACGAGTTCCTTCGCCTCGGCCTCGGTCTCCACCGCCGGCATCGAACCCGGCAGCGGACGGCGCGAGGACTCCTTCATGCAGAAGACGCCGATCGCACCGACCACGCTCATCGCCATCAAGAAGTACGCCGGGGCGAGTTCGTCCCCGGTCACGGTCAGCAGCGCCTGCACGATCAGAGGCGTGGTCCCACCGAAGACCGCGATGGCGATGTTGTAGGCGAAGCCCATGCCGCCGTACCGCGTCGAGGTCGGGAACAGCGCCGGCAGCGACGCCGCCTGGTTCGACACCCACAGCGCGGTCATCAGTGCGAGCAGCCCGAGTCCGGCCAGCGTGGACCACTGCGCACCGTGCCCGATCAGCATGAACGCCGGCACGACGAGCACCACGGTCGTCGCGGCACCGATCCACATCACGACGCGTCGACCGAGCTTGTCGGACAGCTTGCCGGTGAGCGGGAGCATGACCGCCAGGAGCAGGAGCACCGGGATCGTCAGCAGTGTGCCGTCGAGCGGCGAGTACCCGAGCGAGTCGGTCAGGTAGGTCGGCATGTACGAGGTCAGGGCGTACCCGACGGTGTTCGACGCCGCGACGAGCATGATCGCGATGACGATCGGCCGCCAGTGGTCTCGGACCATCACGAGCACGTTCGCGGGACGCTCCCCGTCGAAGGACGCGCGGGTCTCGGACGCGGCCTCCTGCGCGGCCTGGGTCGCCTGGAACACCGGCGACTCCTCGATGCGCAGACGGAACCAGATCGCGACGACGCCGATCACACCGGCCGCCAGGAACGGGAAGCGCCAGCCGTAGGCGACCATCGCGTCCTCGCCGAGGGTGATCTGCAGCACCGAGACCACGGTCGCTCCGAGCGCGAAGCCCAGGTAGCTGCCGAAGTCCAGGATGCTCGCGAAGAACCCGCGGCGACGGTCCGGGGCGTACTCGGTCACGAAGGTCGTCGCACCGGCGTACTCACCGCCGGTGGAGAACCCCTGCGCCAGCTTCAGCACGACCAGCACGATCGGTGCGAACACCCCGATCGTCGCGTAGGCGGGCAGCGCTCCGATGAGGAACGTCGACGCCGCCATCATGATGAGCGTCGTCGCGAGCACCTTCTGGCGCCCGATGCGGTCGCCGAGACGGCCGAAGACGATGCCGCCGAGCGGACGGGCGATGTACGTCGCAGCGAAGACACCGAGGCTGAACAGGATCTGCACGGCGGGCTCGGCGGTCGGCAGGAAGACCTTCCCCATCGTGACCGCCAGGTAGCCGTAGACGCCGACGTCGTACCACTCCATCGTGTTGCCGACGACCATGCCGCTCACCGCGCGGCGCATCATGCTCTTGTCGACCACGGTGACGTCGCTCTCGCGCAGACGTCGGTGCGGCCGGGTCGGGGTATGGCTGGGATCGGAGCCCATGTCTCTCCTCGAGGATCGTGACGAGCCGGCAGGGACCGGCTCGGGCCGGTGGAGACCGGCTCAGGAACAGCGAGCGACGTTACCGAGCGACCGAAATGTCATTGGCCGGTGATTCCCAGGCAGCGGCGTGTCACCCGAACGGGGGGAGGGCCCGATCCGCATGCGCCTGCGGATCCGGAAGGCTGAGTAACGAGGACATAACATCGGCGCATGGCGATCGAACCCGAGACGAAGAGCTGGACCTGGGTCATCGAGGGCACCTGCCCCGAGTGCGGCTACGACGGCACCACGGTGTCGATCCGCGACGTGCCGGGGATCATCGACGCGAACACGACTGCGTGGCCGACCGAACTCGGCCGGGATGACGTGCGCGAGCGTCCCGACGACCACACCTGGTCGGCACTCGAGTACGGCGCCCACGTGCGCGACGTGCACCGGAAGATGACCGAGCGGCTCGCCCTGATGCTCACAGAGGACGCCCCGACGTTCCCGAACTGGGACCAGGACGCCACCGCGGTCCAGGACCGGTACGGCGAGCAGGACCCGGCCGTCGTCGTCCGGGAGCTCGGCGAGGCCGCACACCGGGCAGCGCGGGCGTTCGACGAGGTCCGTGACGACCAGCTCGAGCGCACCGGACTGCGGTCGGACGGCAGCGCCTTCACCGTCGCGAGCCTCGCGACGTACTACGCGCACGACCCCGTCCACCACCTCTGGGACGTGCGGCGCACACACTAGGTTCGGGCGTACCTGCCGGAATCGGGCGTACCTGCCACGAAGAAACGACCAGGTATGCCCGAAAGCGCCTTCCATCGCGCCCGTTCTGGGAAGGAACGCGCACCTGCCAGGCGTCGAGCAGACCGCTCAGGCGAGCGCGTCGAGCAGGGCGCGGGCCGTCGCGGCGTCCGACACCAGCTCGTTGACGAGCCCTCCGCGCACGGCGCCGACGATGCTGCCGACCTTGGCGCTGCCGACGGCGACGCCGACGGCGTGCGGCACACCGGACAGGACCTCGCGTGAGGTCCGGACCATCCGGTCGCTGCCGGGGAACTCGATGGGCGAACCGTCCGCGGCGTAGAAGTTGAGGCAGACGTCACCGGCGGCCTGGTCGAACGCGGCGTCCTCGACGGGGACGCCCCGCGCCAGGGCGTCGCGCGTCGGGGTCGGCGCCCCGATGCCGAGGATCGCGCCCTTCGCCCGGCCCCAGAGCCCGACGACGTGCTGGAAGGCCGGGTCCTCGTCGAGCGAGGACCGCATCGCGGGCGACGGCAGCGCCTGGGCGAACAGGAAGGCGGGGATCGCTCCGGAGTGCTCCGCAGCGGTCCGGGTGATCTCGTTCGTCTGGAACCACGGCATCGGGTCCGCCTGCCCGCCCACCGTCGGGACGAGCTGCACGCCGGGCAGGCTCGGCATGCCGGCGTGTGCGACGTCGTACACCGTGCGGCCCGACGACATCAGGACGGCGTCGCCGGGGACGAGTCCCATGCCCTCGACCGCTGCGGCCAGGGGCGCGGCGAGGTCGGCGCCGAGCGTGGCGGTGTGCGTGACGGCGGCCAGGTGCACCGCTCGGATGCCGAGCACGACCTGCAGCCGTTCGGCGAGCGCGACGGTCTCGTCCTGGAACGGGTCGACGACCTCGATGCGGACGAGACCGGCCTTGCGCGCCTCGGCCACGAGCCGCGACACCGTCGGACGCGAGACACCCAGGCGCGAGGCGATCTCGACCTGGGTGGCGTCCTCGAGGTAGTACATCCGCGCCGCCTGGTACACGGTGTCGAGCGGGAACCGGGTCCGGGCACCCTCGGCGGCAGGGTTCTCGGCGGACATGCGCCGATCGTATCCCCGGCACACCTCAGCGGATCGTGAACCCGCCGTCCACCCGGAGGTCGGCGCCGTTCACCATCGCGCTCGACTCCCCCGCCAGGAACAGCACCGCGGCGGCGATCTCGTCCGGGGTGGCGAAGCGGCCGGTGGGGATCTCGTCCTGGTGCCGGATGCCGTTCTCGTTCGCCCACGCGGCACGGCCGAGGTCGGTGAGGACGACGGTCGGCGACACGGTGTTGACGGTGACGCCGCGACCGCCCCACTCGAGCGCGAGCACACGGGTGAGTCCGATGACGCCCGCCTTCGAGGCGCAGTACGCGGCGTGCCCGTCGATGCCGACGTGCGCGGCCTGCGAAGCGATGTTCACCACCCGCCCGTACCCGGCGGCGAGCATGTGCCGACCGACGGCCTGGGCAACGCGGAAGGTGCCGGTCAGGTTGACGTCGATCGTCCTCGACCAGGTCTCGGCGGACAGTTCGTCCGCCGGAGCGAGTGCGGCGATCCCGGCGCAGTTGACGAGCACGTCGACGCGACCGAAGTGCGCGACGACGACGGCGACGGTGCGCGCCACGGATGTCTCGTCCGTCACGTCGCAGCCGAACCCGGCATGGAGGCCCGCGGCCGGCAGGTCGGCCGCCGCCGTCGTGGCGCCGTCGGCACGGACGTCGACGATCGCGACCCGCGCACCCCGTGCGGCGAGTGCCCGGGCGATGGCGTTCCCGATGCCGGAGGCGCCGCCGGTCACCACTGCGGTGCGGCCGGTGAAGTCGTTCGTCAGGTCGACGGTGTCCGGGCCCGGGCGCAGGGCTGCGGCGAAGTCGGGGGTGGTGCTGGTCGTCATGTTCGCTCCTTTGCGTCGGGTCGAACCTAGCAGAAATTGTGTTCTGGACAAACGTTCTGCGAGGTGTACAGTCGTCGCCGAAGCCATCCAACGAAGGAGCAGCGCATGTCGACGACGACCGAGAACGCGGCCACGACCGCCACCACGACCATCCCCACGACGATGCGAGCCGTCGTCGTCCACGGCCCGGGCGACTACCGGCTCGAGGAACGCCCCGTGCCGACGCCCGGCCCCGGCGAGCTCCTGCTCCGCACCGACGCCGTCGGCATCTGCGCGAGCGACCTGAAGTGCTACCACGGCGCCGCGAAGTTCTGGGGTGACGAGAACCGCGCCGCCTGGGCCGAGACGGACCGCATCCCCGGGCACGAGTTCGTCGGGACGATCGTCTCCGGCGACGACGACACCCTGGCGAAGCGGAAGGTCTCGCTCGGGGACCGCATCGCGTGCGAGCAGATCGTGCCGTGCTGGGAGTGCCGCTACTGCCTCGAAGGCGCGTACTGGATGTGCAACGTCCACGACATGTTCGGCTTCAAGGGCTACGACGGCGCGATGGCCGAGTACGTGCTCGTCCCCGCCAAGGCCCTGACCCACCCGGTGTCGAGCGCCCTGCCCGGTCAGGTCGCCGCGTTCGCCGAGCCGCTGTCCTGCGCGTTCCACGCCGTCGAGCGGGGCGACATCAAGTTCGGCGACACGGTCGTGATCGCCGGCGCCGGACCGATCGGCCTCTCCGCGATCGCTGGTGCTCGACAGAAGAACCCGCTCCGGATCATCGCCCTCGACGTGGTCGAGGCGAAGCTCGAGCTGGCCCGCAAGGTCGGCGCGGACCTGACGATCAACATCGCCGAGGACGACGCCGTCGCCCGGGTCAAGGAACTGACCGACGGCTACGGCGCCGACGTCTACATCGAGGCGACCGGCCACCCGTCGGCGGTGCCCCAGGGCCTCAACCTGCTGCGCAAGCTCGGCACCTTCGTCGAGTACTCGGTGTTCAAGGACGCCGTCTCCGTCGACTGGTCGATCATCTCGGACGACAAGGAGCTCGACGTCCGGGGCGCCCACCTCGGCCCGCACACCTGGCCGGCGGCGATCAAGCTGCTCGAGGCCGAGACCCTGCCGATGTCGGAGATCTGCACGCACCAGTTCCCGCTCGAGCGGTTCCAAGAGGCCCTCGACCTGGTCGGCGACTCCGCCGGCGCGAGCGTCAAGGTCTCGATCCTCCCGTCCCTGCAGGCCTGAGCCCGCCGACCCCTGGAGTCAGCAAGCATGTCAACGACGACACAGCGCGCCACCGGTGCGCCCACGACCCCTCGCGCCGAGGGCCGCCTCGACCGGATGGGGATCCCCCGCCCGCTCGCCCTCGGGTTCGTCGCCGTCCTGGTCTTCATGACCGGGAACGGCGTCGAGTCGAACTTCATCACCCCGCACATGGTCGCGGTCCTCGGCAGTCCCGAGGCCACCGTCGCGACGATCGTGACCTTCTACAGCCTCGCCGCCCTGATCGGCAGCTACGTCTCCGGCGCCCTCTCCGACCTGATCGGGCCGCGCCGGGTGATGATCCTCGGGTTCGCCGTCTGGGTCGTCTTCGAGGTGCTCTTCCTGCTCGCGCTGAACATCGGCAGCGTGCCGTTCGCGGCCGTCGCCTACGCCGTCCGGGGCTTCGGCTACCCGCTCTTCGCCTTCGCGTTCCTGGTCTGGGTGAACATCACCACCCCGGTCGAGCGGAACGGTTCGGCGGTCGGCTGGTTCTACGTCGCCTTCACGGGTGGCCTGCCGACGCTCGGTTCCCTCTTCGCGATCGGCGCCATCCCGGTGTTCGGCGGCGGCACGATCGGTGAGACCGGCGCGATGGTCGCCTCGATCGGCCTGGTCGTGATCGGGTTCCTCATCATGCTGTTCGGCGTCCGGCTGCCGAACGGGTTCTCCCGCATCGCCCCGGCCGGCGAGAGCGCCTGGCAGGTACTGACGAGCGGCATCCGCCTGACCGTCACCCGGCCGAAGATCCTGATGGGCTTCCTGGTCCGCCTGATCAACACCGCGCCCGAGTTCGGCATGTTCGTCGTCCTGCCCGCCGTGATCGCGAACGAGCGCGGGTGGGGCCAGAGCCGCTGGCTGCTCATGACCGTGTGCGTCTACGCGACGAACATCCTGGTGAACGCGCTGTTCGGCTGGGTCGGCGACAAGATCGGCTGGCAGCGCACCGTCAAGTGGTTCGGCATCGTCGGGTCCGCCCTCGGCCTCATCGCCTGGTGGTACGTCCCGCAGCTCGTCCCCGCCGGTTCGGACTGGGGGTACGTGCTCTCCGTCGTCGCCGGCTGCGTGTTCGGCTGCCTGCTCGCCGGCTTCGTGCCGATGGGCGCGATCATGCCGGCGCTCGCCCCCGAGCACAAGGGCGCCGCGATGGCGATGTACACGACGGCGGCCGGCGGCGCGGCGTTCCTCGGCACCGGTGTGGTCGCCGCGGTCTTCGCGCTCGGCGGTGGCGGTCAGGCCGCGACCTGGACGTTCGTCGGCCTGTACGCCTGCGCGTTCGTGATGATCCACTTCCTCAAGGTGCCGCAGGGCACCCGCACCTCCCACTGAAGGACTCGAGCATGACCACGATCCACGACGCCCCCGACGAGTTCGCCGAGGACCAGCTCGCCGGCTGGCTCGCGCTCTACGCCGACCGCGTCCGCGGCGTCCACGGCGGCGTCGTCGCCCTGCCCACCGACGGCGCCGACCCCCAGGTCGCGGTGGTCGTCGGCGGCGGTTCCGGCCACTACCCCGCGTTCTGCGGGATCGTCGGCCCGGGGTTCGCCACCGGCGCCGTCGTCGGCAACGTCTTCACCTCGCCGTCCACCGCGCAGGTGTACGCGGTCGCCAAGGCGGCCGACCAGGGGAAGGGCGTCGTGCTGTCGTTCGGCAACTACGCCGGTGACACGATGAACTTCGGACTCGCCGCCGAGCGGCTGCGTGCCGAGGGCATCGACACCCGGATCGTCGTGGTCACGGACGACATCGCGAGCGCCGACGACGAGTCGAAGCGTCGTGGCATCGCCGGGGACTTCTCGGTCTTCAAGGCGATGGGTGCCGCGGCTGCCGCGGGCGCGGACCTCGACGAGGTCGAGCGCCTCGGCAACGCCAGCAACGCCGCCACCCGCACGATCGGTGTCGCGTTCTCCGGGTGCACCATGCCCGGCGCGACCGAGCCGCTCTTCACCGTGCCCGACGGTCACCTCGGACTCGGGCTCGGCATCCACGGCGAGCCCGGCATCGAGGACGTCCCACTGCTCCGCGCGACCGACCTCGCGGCGCTGCTCGTCGAACGGCTGCTCGCCGACCGACCGGCGAACGCGGGCACCCGGGTCGCCCCGATCCTCAACGGCCTCGGCGACACCAAGTACGAGGAACTGTTCCTGCTCTGGGGCCGCGTGCTCCCGCTGCTGCGGGACGCCGGCCTCGAGATCGTCGAACCCGAGGTCGGCGAACTCGTCACGAGCCTCGACATGGGCGGCTGCTCGCTGACCCTCCAGTGGCTCGACGACGAGCTCGACCCCCTGTGGCGCGCCGACACCTACACGCCGGCCTACCGCAAGGCGGCGGCGCCGATCGCGGCGTTGCTGCCGGCCGACGCCGTGGACGACGCCGAGGACGAGGCGACGGCCGTGCCGGACGCGAGTGATGCCTCCCGGCAGGCCGCGCAGACGGCACGCGACGCGATCGAGGCGATCGACGCGCTCCTGCGGGAGCACGAGGAGGAGCTCGGCCGCATCGACGCCGTCGCCGGCGACGGCGACCACGGACGCGGCATGGTCAAGGGGATCGGCGCGGCCCGGAAGGCGGTCGACCGGGTCGGCCAGGAGGCAGGGGTCGCCTTCGTCCTCGGACGCGCCGGTGACGCGTGGGCCGAGTTCGCGGGCGGCACCTCGGGAGTCCTGTGGGGTGCGGCACTCGAGGCCTTCGGTCGGTCGCTGCGCGACGACCGCTCCGCGTACGAGGCGTCCGACGTCGTCGAGGCCGCGCAGGCCTTTGCCGACTCGATCGTGCACCTGGGCGGGGCGTCCCGCGGGGACAAGACGCTGCTCGACGCGCTGCTGCCGTTCGTGGACGCACTGCGGACCTCGGTGTCGGTTGGTTCCTCGCTCACCGACGCGTGGCAGGCTGCAGCGGAAGTCGCTCGTGACGAGGCCGACAAGACCGCCGACCTCACGCCGAAGGTCGGGCGTGCCCGGCCGCTGGCGGAGAAGAGCCTGGGGACACCCGACGCGGGTGCCACCTCGATGGGGATGATCCTCACGCGGGTCGGCGAGGTCCTCGCTGCCCGTGCGAACGAACTGGAAGGAACACACGCATGACGTACCGTCTCGTGATCGGCTCGGACGATGCCGGGTTCGACTACAAGGAGATCATCAAGCAGGACCTGCAGGCCGACCCGCGGGTGGCGTCGGTCGTCGATGTCGGTGTGGACGCGGACGGGCACACCGCGTACCCGCACGTGGCCGTCGACGCAGCGCGACTCGTCGCGTCGGGTGAAGCGGACCGCGCGATCCTGATCTGCGGCACCGGACTCGGCGTCGCGATCGCGGCGAACAAGGTCCCGGGCATCCGGGCCGTCACGGCGCACGACTCGTTCAGCGTCGAGCGTTCGGTCCTGTCGAACGACGCCCAGGTCCTCTGCATGGGCCAGCGGGTCGTCGGCGTCGAGGTCGCCCGCCGGATGGCTCGCGAGTGGTTGGGCTACGAGTTCGACCGAACGAGCGCAAGCGCCGAGAAGGTCGCGGCCATCTGCGAGTACGACGGCAGCGCGCCCGCCGGCGTCGACGCTTCGGCGTAGGCGCGGCGGCACTCCCGCGGAACCAGGTTCCGGACACAGCACCGTGCATCTGCGCGGTGCTGCGTCCGTTGCGCGGGGTCGAACGGTCAGCTGCGCGCGGCCAACCGGTGCACGACGGCCTTCGTCGCCTCGTAGAGCTCGCGGTAGTCGCGGTACCCGGGCTCGTAGGCCGCCGTCGCGACGGGGTCGGGCTCGATGACGGTGGCCGGCGGGTTCCACTGCCGGATGTCGACGTCGGCCACGAGCGCTGCCGCCAAGAACGCCGACCCGTACGACGCTCCCACGGTCACCGACGGCACCGTCTGCCGCAGCCCGGTGACGTCCGACACGATCGTCGGCCAGAGCCGTCCGAGCAACCCGCCGCCCGCCCCCACGAGCTCGCGGACCTCGACCCCGGCCGCGCGCAGCACCTCGATGTTGTGCCGGACCGCGTAGGCCGTCGCCTCGAGCGTCGCCCGGTAGATGTCCCCACGCGTGTGCCGCACCGTCAGCCCGGCGATCACCCCGCGCGCGTCCGGATCGGCGATGGGCGTCCGCTCCCCCGCGAAGTACGGCAGCATCAGCAGCCCGTTCGCGCCGATCCCGGCGCACCGAGCCTCTTCGAGCATCGTCGGCCACTCGCCGTCGACCAGCCGTCGCAGCCAGTCGGTGATCGCCCCGGAGGTCGCCATCCCACCCGACACACTCGGCTGCCCCGGGTGCGTCCCGACCGTCGTCCACATGCCCGGCACCGGCGTCGGCTCGGCGGTCGGCGCGATCATGAACATCGTGGTGCCGTACTGCAGGAACATCCGGCCCGGCACGGACTCCCCGACGCTCACGCCCTCCGCCCATGCGTCGATGGTGCCGGCCGTCACGGGGATACCGACCGGGAGGCCCGTGGCCGCGGCCGCCTCGCGCGTCACCACGCCCGCCTGGTCGCCGGACCACAGCAGCCGCGGCAGGGGCAGGCCGGGCGCAAGATGCTCGCACCACTCGGTGATCCAGGTGTTCTCGTGGACGTCGTAGAGCGGCGTGGTCTGGCTGGCCGAGTGGTGGTCGAGGACGTACTCCCCCGTCAGCAGCTCCACCACGCGTGACGCCGGCATCGTGAACCGGACCGCCCGCTCCCAGACGTCGGGCTCGTGGCGGGCGACCCACGCGAGCTTCGCGCCGGCGGCCTGGGTGCTCAGTCCGGAGCCACACCGGGCGCGGATCGTGTCCTCGCCCCCGAGCTCCGCCGTGACCTCGTCGAGCAGGTCGGCCGTCCGGGTGTCGATGCCGTACAGGACCGCCGGGCGCAGCGGATCACCCACGTCGTCGGTCAGCAGGACGCAGGGGCCGATGCCGCTCACGCCCACGGCCTGCACGTCGGCATCGGGGACGAGCGTGAGGAGCTCGTGCGTCAGCGTCGTGAACTCGTCCCACCACACGGCCGCGTCCATCTCGACCAGTCCCTGGGCAGGACGGTCGACGTCGTGTCGGCGGCTCACCTCGGCGATCACGGTGCCGTCGAACCGGGCCAGCAGCGCCTTCGTGCTCGACGTCCCGATGTCCAGACCGAGCACCGCCCGCATGCCGCCTCCTTCGCCGCCACGCGACCGCCGTCGGTCGCGTCCCGAGTCTACGAACGATCGCGATCCGTCGACGCCCAGCGTCCTGTCGGGGGCCGGACGTACCGTACTCACGACTCCGATGCTCCACGAGGGGAACCCGATGAAGAAGTCAGCCTGGCTGCCAGCAGTCATCGCGCCGGTGGTCGTCGCCGGCGCCGTCGCCGCCCCGATGATCGCGAACGCGGCGAACGACCCGATCGCGGGGACGAACCCGACCGCGGCCGACGTCATCGCCAGCATCGCGAAGTCCTCGGACGCGCAGTACTCCGGCAAGCTCTCGCAGTCGAGCGACCTCGGACTCCCTGAACTGCCGACCGGTTCCGGCGGCTCCTCGCTCGAGGGCGACGCCTCGGACGTGCTCGGGCTGCTCACCTCGTCGCACACCGCCCGCGTGTACGTCGACGGCGCTGACAAGCAGCGCGTGCAGTTGACGCAGCAGCTCGCCGAGCAGGACGTGGTCCGCAACGGGTCCGAGGTCTGGACCTGGGACTCGAAGGAGCGCACGGCCACGCACGTGACCCTGCCCTCCGACACCGCGAAGGATCTGCAGGACGGCGCCACCACGCCGACCGACATCGCCGAGCAGGCCATCGACGCCATCACCCCCAGCACCACGGTCTCGAAGCCGACCGAGGTCAGCGTCGCGGGTCACGACGCCTGGCAGATCACGCTGACGCCGAAGTCCTCCGACACCCTGGTCGGCACCGTCCGACTGGCGGTCGACCAGCAGACCGGGCTCCCGCTGCGCGCGACGATCCAGGCCGCCGGGCAGGACGCCCCCGCGGTGCAGGTCGGGTTCACGAGCCTCGACTACGGCGCACCGGCCGCGCGGCTCTTCGACTTCACACCCCCGTCGAACGCGAAGGTCACCGAGAAGGACCTGTCCGACGCCGAGCACGGTGCGCACGCGAAGGGCGACCACGCCCGCGGTGCGCACGACGGTGACGAGCCGACCTTCACGGGCGAGGGCTGGGGCACGATCGCCGAGCTCCCCGCCGGCACGGTGGACCAGTCGTCCCTCGGCGACGAGGCCTCGGGCCTGCTCGGCCAGCTCACGAAGGCCGTCGACGGCGGCCGTGCCGTGCAGACCTCGCTCGTGTCGGTCTACCTGGCCGACGACGGCCGGGTCCTCGCCGGCGCCGTGCCGGTGTCGTCGCTGGTCGCCGCCGCGAAGTGAGCGCACCGGAACCCGCGCACACGACGGAACCGGCCGCCGTGGACGCGACCCGTCCGACCACGGGCACCGACCTCGCGATCCGCACCACGGGCCTCCAGAAGGTCTTCCGCAAGCAGCGCGCCGTCGACGGCATCGACCTGTCGGTGCCGCGCGGCGCGGTGTTCGGGTTCCTCGGGCCGAACGGCTCCGGCAAGACGACCACGATCCGGATGCTCCTCGGGCTGTCGAGCGCGACCGGCGGCACGATCGAGGTGCTCGGCCAGTCGATGCCGAAGGCGCTCCACCAGGTGCTGCCGCGCGTCGGTGCCCTGGTCGAGGGGCCGGCCTTCTACCCGTACCTGTCCGGGCGCGCGAACCTGCAGCGCTTCGACGCGGCCGACCCCACGTCGGACCCGCGCACCCGCAAGGCCCGCGTGGCCAGTGCCCTCGACCGAGTCGGCCTGACGCACGCGGCGGACAAGAAGGCGCACGCGTACTCGCTCGGCATGAAGCAGCGACTGGGCCTGGCGAACGCCCTGCTCTCCCCGCGGGACCTGCTGGTGCTCGACGAACCGACGAACGGGCTCGACCCACAGGGCACGCGCGAGGTCCGCAACCTCATCCGGTCCCTGGCGGACGACGGCACGACGGTGTTCGTGTCGAGCCACCTGCTCGCCGAGATCGAGCAGGTCTGCACCCACGCCGCGGTGATGCGCACCGGCAAGCTCGTGGCACAGGGCGAACTCGACGAGCTGCGGTCCGCCGGAGCACGCACCGTGACCGTCCGCACGCCCGACATCGGGCAGGCCGGCAGCGTGCTGAGCCGGCTCGGGCTCGTCCCCCGGCACGACGGCGGCGCGGACGTCTTGGTCGCCGACCTGCCGCACGAGCTGCTGCCCGAGACCATCACCGCCGAACTCGTCCGCGCCGACGTCCGCGTCCGTGGGCTGACGGTCGGCGGCGGCACGCTCGAGGACCTGTTCGTCGCGCTCACCGGAGAGGGCTTCGATGTCGCTGCCTGACACTGCCCGTGCACTGCCCGACGCCGATGCCGAAGCCCCACGCCGCCAGCGTCCCTTCGCCCTGCTCGGCTCCGAACTCGCGCTGGTGTTCCGACGTCGCCGTACCTGGGCGATGCTCGGGGCGCTCGCGCTCGTCCCCGTCCTGATCGCGGTCGCCGTGAAGCTGACGACCGACGGTGACGACGGCGGCCCGGCGTTCCTCGGCGACATCACCAACAACGGCCTGTTCGTGGCGTTCACCGCGTTGACGGTGTCGATCCCGCTGTTCCTGCCGCTCACGGTCGGCGTCGTCGCGGGCGACACCGTCGCGGGCGAGGCCAGCCACGGCACCATCCGCTACCTGCTCGTCGCACCGACCGGCCGGGTGCGGTTCATCCTGGTCAAGTTCGCCGGCGCGGTCGCGTTCTGCCTGGCGGCCACGCTGCTCGTGGTGCTCGTCGGTGCGGCGATCGGTGCCGTGCTGTTCCCGATCGGTCCGGTCACCCTGCTGTCCGGCACCCAGGTCGGCGGAGCGTCGTACGCCGGTCGGGCACTGCTCCTCGCCCTCTACGTGGCGATGTCCATGCTGGGACTCGTGGCGATCGGCATGTTCGCGTCGACGCTGACGAACGTGCCGGTCGGGGCGATGGCCGCGACGGTGGTGCTGGCCGGGGCCTCCCAGGTCCTCGACCAGCTCCCCCAGCTCGACTGGCTGCACCCGTACCTGTTCTCGCACCAGTGGCTGGGGTTCGGCGACCTGCTCCGCGACCCGATCTCGTTCGACTCGTTCGGGTCGAACGCCCTGCTGCAGCTCGGCTACGTCGTCGTGTTCGGCGCGCTGGCGTACAGCCGGTTCGCCTCGAAGGACATCCTGAGCTGAGCCCGACCGCCGTCAGCTCGCCGGAGTGGCTGAGCCGCCCGCCATCGTCTCCGCCTCCGAGCCGCGCGCATCCGCGTAGCGGTCCCGCAGGTCACGGGCCTTCTCGGAGCGGTACCAGTCGAGCCGGGACCCGGTCTCGACCGTCTGCATCCCGATGACGACCTTGCCGCGTGACTTCATCTCGGCGAGGTCCTCGTACGCCTCGACGATGTACTCGAACGGGTAGAACCCCGAGATGAGCACCTGGAAGCGGCGCTCCTGCAGGGCCTTCGCCAACGTGGTCAGGAGTTCCCGGGTCTCCTCGTCCTCTGCCGGGGCGCGCAGGAACCGCAGCTCGATGTCGCGCCGTTCCTCCGACGACACGAAGCGCTCGTCCCTGACCCCGAGGCGTTCGGCCAGGAGCTCGGCGTTGCTCTCCCCGTGGTTGTCGATGAAGGCGGTGATCGGTCGGCCGTCCGCGATCGCTCGGATGCGGTCTTCCTCGCCCTCGCCGTACACGACCGGCAGCGTGCCGATCTGCCGCAGGTAGTCGTGGTTGCGCGCACTGCCGAGGGTGATCACGGTCGCACCGGCGTCGTGCGCCAGCTGGCTCTCGATGTGGCCGACACCGCCCGCTGCAGCGGTGATGACGACCGTGTCGTCGGGTCCGAGGCGGAGCGATCGCACCACCGACACCGCCGTGCACCCGGCCAGGTACAGCCCACCGGCGACCTCCCACCCGACGTACTCGGGCTTCTTGATGACGGCACCACGCGGCACCGCGATCCAGTTCGCGTGCGATCCGCCCTGGGGCGCGTGCCCCATGACCTCGTCACCCACCCGAAGGTCCTTCACGCCGTCGCCCCGCGCCCGGACGATGCCGGCGAAGTCGACGCCCTGCCGTGCCGGGAACTCGAGCTCGATGTGGTCCCGGAGCTTCCCCTCGCGCAGGAAGCGCTCGATGTGGTTCAACCCGGCGGCGACGATCTCGACGACGATCTCGCCGGGGCCGGCCGTCGGCTTCTCCTGCGGGACGAGCTCGACCACGCTGAAGTCGCCGTACCGGTCGTACTGGACTGCCTTGCCGTTCCGCATGGGTGCTCCTTCGCTGGCGTGTGCGTCCGGCCTACTCGGTTTCCCCGCGTGCAGCCCGAGCAGGCGGGGTACCGGCCGTGGACTGTACCGACGAGCGGACGGGAGGCCCGTGGCGGCGCCGCCACGGGCCTCCCGTCCGTCGGTCGCGCACGTCCAGGGCGCCCCGCGCGCTCGGTGCGCGTCGCGCGCTCACTGCACGCCGGCCGCTCGGTGCTTTCCAGCGGCCACTCAGTGCTTGCTGGCTGCCGCTCAGTGCTTGCCGGCGGCCGCGATGACGGACGCGACGGTCTCGGCGTCGAGGTGGAACGCGAGCGGGTCGGCGTCGGGGCGTGGGACGCGCAGCGGCGTCGACCAGACGGAGCCGTCCTCGGCGACGTCCACGACGAGGGCGCCGCTGTCGACGGAGGCCGATTCCTCGTCGTACGCGCCGGTGACGTCCGTGTCGTTCGCGACCCCGGGGGCGACGAGGACCGGGACCCCGGCCAGCGATCCGGCGAAGTGGTGGTGGTAGTGCCCGCCCAGGACCACGCGCACGTCGGAACCCCGGATCACGTCAGCGAGCGCCTCGGGGTTCTGCAGCCGGAGCGCCTCGTGCAGCTCGGTCGGGGCCGGCAGGGGCGGGTGGTGCAGGACGACGACCGTGCCGTGCGGGGCGTGGTCCCCGGCGAGCGCGGCGCGGAGCCGTTCGAGGCTGGCGTCACTGAGCTCGCCGTAGCCGGCACCCGGCACGCTCGTGTCGACCGTGACGATCCTCCGGCCGGCGACGAGGGACTGCCCCCACACCGGCACCGTCGGCGGGTGGTACTCCATCGTGTGCATGACGGGGCGGCCGCCCTCGCCGAGGACGTGGCCGTTGGACAGCACCTGGCGGAAGCCCTCGCGCAGGTCGTGGTTGCCCGGGACCGCGACGAGGGCGGCTCCGTGGCGTTCGGCCCATCCGCCGACCCGCTCGAGGACGGCGGCGTAGGACTCGGGGCTGCCGTCCTCGGACACGTCGCCCGAGATGACGACGAGGCCGATGCCGGGCACTCCGTCGACGCGGGCGAGCACGCCGTCCAGTGCTGCAGTGGTGTCGACGGACCCCTGGTGCAGGGCGCCGTCGCCGGTCAGGTGGGTGTCGGAGAGGTGGAGGACGCGGAGGGTTCCGGCTGCGGGCGGCTGCATGGGGTCCACGGTAGCCACGGGGG
>NZ_CACSJV010000022.1:0-58262 GCF_902706105.1 Curtobacterium sp. 18060
GTCGGTGGGGAGTCCGCCGGGGTGCGGGGGTCGCTCGCCGCGGTGGTGTGAGCAGTCGTGGGGTCATCCTCTGGGGTGATGGGCCGGGGTCGTTCTCGCTCCGTGGGGTGATGTGCGCGGCGGCGGACGACGCGATGCTGATGCCATGAACGCGACCCTGTCCGCCGGTGCTCCGGCCGCTGCCGCGTCCCCGTCGTCCGCGTCGCCGTCCGAGCCGTGCCCCGCGGTGCCGGCTCTGGTGCGCGTCACGATGGCCCTGAGCGGTGCGCTGCTCGCCGGCGTGCTGACCTCGTTCGGGCAGACCGTGCCCGCGCTGTCCTCGGTCGCCAACTCGGCCGGCCCCTGGATCCTGGTCGCCGTCGCGCTGTGCATCGGGGCCGGAGCTCGTGCCGGCCGGTTCGCCCTGCCGCTCGCGCTGCTGCTCGGCGTCGTGCTGCTCGAACTCATGCACGTCGGCTACTGGGCCACGACGAACCTGCGCGGCTACCCGGACTTCCTGTCCGTCACCAACCTGTGGGTGCTGCTCGGCGTCCCCGCCGGGCTGCTCGCCGGTGCGGTCGCCGTGTTCGTCCGCTCCCGCGACGCCCGCTGGCGTGCCGGAGCGTTCGGGGTCACCGCCGCGATCCTGATCGGCGAGGGGGTGCGGGCGCTGCTGCAGGTGGTGGCCACGACCGGCCCGGTGACCTGGGTGGTCGAGATCGTCGTCGGCATCCTCGTGCTCGTCGTCGGGGTGGCCACCGCCCGGTCGTCGGTCGGCCGCGTGATCGCCCTCGGCAGCGGCGTGCTCGGCACCGTCGGCGTGCTCGGCGCGTACCTGCTGCTCGGTGGCTGACCCGACGGCTGACCCGAAGGCCTGATGCGGACGCGCACGGGCTGCGGCTGCGAGGATCGATGACGTGCACCTCCTCTCGGTCTTCAGCCTCCGCAACCGGGCCCTCATCGCGCTCGTCACCATCGTCGTCGCGGTCTTCGGTGGCATCGCGCTGTCGAACCTCAAGCAGGAGCTGATCCCGAGCGTCGAGTTCCCGCAGGTCGCGATCGTCAGCGCGTACCCCGGTGCCACGCCCGAGGTGGTGTCCAACGACGTCTCGACGAAGATCGAGCAGGGGATCCAGGCGGTCCCGGACCTCGAGTCGACCTCGGCGACCTCGTCCACCGGGCAGAGCATCGTGTCGGCCTCGTTCGACTACGGCTCCAACCTGGCCAGCGCCGAGGACAAGATCCAGACCGTCGTCAACGCACTCTCGCTGCCCGACTCCGTGCAGACCCAGATCGTGACCGGGTCGTTCGACGACCTGCCCGTCCTGCAGCTCGCGGTGTCGGCGAAGGGCGACCAGGAACAGCTCGTCGAACGACTGAACGCCACCGCGGTGCCCGACCTCGAGAAGCTCGACGGGGTGCGGGCCGCCGACGTCTACGGCAACCCCGGTCGTCGCGTCGTCATCACCCCGGACCAGGACGACCTGGCAGCCCGGGGCCTCAGCGAGACGGCGATCTCGGACGCGCTCGACGACAACGGCACCCTGATCCCCGGCGGCACGATCACACAGAGCGGTTCGACGCTCTCCGTGCAGACCGGCGAACGCATCGCCTCGGTCGCCGACATCGAGGACCTGCCGCTGACGGGCGGCACCTCGGCGACGACCCTCGGCGACGTCGCCACCGTCGCCATCAAGGAGTCACCGCGCACCTCGATCAGCCGCGTGAACGGCGAACAGGCACTCACCATCGCGATCACGAAGACGCAGGAGGCGAACACCGTCGACGTCTCGGAGACCGTCCGTGACGCCCTGCCCGGCATCGAGGCGAAGATCGACGGCGACCCCCGGTTCACCGTCGTGTTCGACCAGGCGCCCTTCATCCAGCAGTCGATCGACTCCCTGGCCGAGGAAGGACTGCTCGGCCTGGCGTTCGCCGTCCTCGTGATCCTGCTGTTCCTGCTGTCGGTCCGGTCGACGATCGTCACCGCGATCTCGATCCCGACGTCGGTGCTCCTCGCCGCGATCGGCATGCTGGCCGCCGGCTACACGCTCAACATCATCACGCTCGCCGGCCTGACCATCGCGATCGGCCGTGTGGTCGACGACTCCATCGTCGTGATCGAGAACATCAAGCGGCACCTGCAACCCGGCGTCGACCGGCAACGGGCGGTGCTCGACGGCGTCCGCGAGGTCGCCGGCGCCGTGACCGCGTCGACCGTGACGACCGTGGTCGTGTTCCTGCCCGTCGCGTTCGTCGCCGAGCTCGTCGGCGAGCTGTTCCGGCCGTTCGCCCTGACCGTGACGATGGCGCTGGTCGCCTCGCTGCTGGTCTCCCTGACCATCGTGCCGGTGCTGGCGTACTGGTTCCTGCGCGCGCCGAAGGGGCACAAGCACGCCGGGGCGGTGCAGCCGGCCGTGTCGGGGACCGACGCCGACGGGGCGGCGGGGGCCGTGCCTCCCGTCAGCTCTGCGACGGACGGTGCACTCGCGAGTGCGGCAGACCTGCACGACGCGTCCGCACCCGACCGGCTGCGCCGCGGCTACCAGCCGGTGCTCGGGTGGGCGCTCCGCGCACCGTGGGTGGTCCTCGTGCTCGCCGTGCTCGTGCTCGGAGGGACCGCAGCGGCGCTGCCGTTCGTCAAGACGAACTACCTCGGTGACTCCGGGCAGAACACGTTCACCGTCACGCAGGACCTCGAGCCCGGCACGAGCCTGGCGTCGCAGTCCGACGCGGCGCGCACCGTCGAGCGCCAGCTCCGCGCGGTCGACGGCGTCGAGACCGTGCAGACCACGATCGGCACGAGCGGCGAGTCGATCCAGGCCGCGTTCGGTGGCGGCGGCACGGCATCGGTGCAGTACTCGGTGACCACCGACGAGGGCGCCGACCAGACCCGGGTGCAGTCGGACACCCGGAAGCGACTCGACGGGCTCAATGACCAGGGCGAGCTCACCGTCGCGTCGTCGGGTGGTGGCTTCGGCGGCAGCAGCGACATCGAGGTCGACGTCAGCGCGCCGACCCAAGCGCAGCTCCGGACCGCCGCGTCGCAGGTGCTGCGCGAGATGCGGACGGTCGACGACACCACGGGGGCGACGAGCAACCTGTCGTCGGCCGAGCCGTACCTGGCCGTCCGGGTCGACCGCGAGAAGGCGGCCGCGCTCGGGCTGACCGAGACCCAGGTCGGCGGGATCGTCGCAGCTTCGGTGTCGCCGCGCGACACCGGGACGGTCGAGATCGACGACGCCTCGCTCGATGTCTACATCGCCGCACCCTCGCCGCCGAAGACCATCACGGCACTGCGCGCACTGTTGGTCCCGACCTCGACCGGGCCGGTACCGCTGTCCGACGTCGCCACCGTCGAACGTGCCGAGGGACCGACGACCGTCACCACTTCGGACGCCGTCCGCACCGCCACGATCACCGTGACCCCGGACGCGTCGAACCTCGGCGCGGCGGTGCAGTCGGTGACCACGGCGGTCGACCAGCTCGACCTGCCCAAGGGTGCGTCCGCGTCGATCGGCGGCGTCGCCTCGAGCCAGACGTCGGCGTTCAGCCAGCTGCTGCTCGCCGCCCTGGTCGCGATCCTGATCGTCTACGTGGTGATGGTCGCGACGTTCCGGAGCCTGCTCCAGCCCCTGCTGCTGCTCGTCTCGGTGCCGTTCGCGGCGACGGGCGCGATCCTGCTGCAGATCGCGTCGGGCATCCCACTCGGTGTGGCGTCGCTCATCGGCGTGCTCATGCTCGTCGGCATCGTCGTGACGAACGCGATCGTCCTCATCGACCTGGTGAACCAGTACCGGCGGCGCGGACTGCGGGTGCGCGAGGCCCTGGTCGAGGGGGCCACCCGACGACTCCGGCCGATCCTGATGACCGCACTGGCGACGATCTTCGCGCTCGTGCCGATGGCGATCGGGCTGACCGGCAAGTCCGGGTTCATCTCGCAGCCGCTCGCGCTCGTCGTGATCGGCGGGCTGGTGTCGTCGACGCTGCTGACCCTGGTGGTGCTGCCGGCGCTGTACTTCGTGGTGGAGCGGGCGCGGGAGCGGCGGGCTGATCGGCGGGCTGCGGCGGCCGCGGCGGGCTAGCGGCGGCGCTGCCGGCGCCGGGCCCCGCTACCTGCGGTACTCGGCGTCGACGGCCGCGATGGCGGCGGTCGTGAGGGGCACCGAGGCCGAGGCCGTGGCCGGCACGACGGGCGCGGTGGCCCGGTGGTCGGCACGCTCCTCGCGCTCGACGGCGCGGAACCAGGACACGAGCACGCAGGTCAGCGTGACGAGGAAGACGACCCCGGCGCCCTGCGCGAACACAGCGAGGTGCCCGGTCGCAGCCGCGTACCCGCCGAAGGCCATGGTGGCGGCGAACGACAGCCCGAGCAGCAACTCCGCGGAGGTCTGCAGCGCGGAACGGTCCCAGCGGGTCGCGGCGGCGCGTGCAGGGCGGGTCGAGGTGTCGGTCACCCCGGAAGTCTGCGACGTGGCGCGGGTCGGCAGTAGTCCCGACTCCGGGTGCCACCCACCCGGGGCACGCGGCAGTGCGGCTCCGCGAGCGCGCCCGCTCTGGCGTCTCTGCGAAAGCGACACTTCTCCGCCGAACATCGGCGGCACAACGTCGCTCTCGCGGCACGGACGGCCGCTCGTCGGCGAGAAGTGTCGCTTCGGCGGCACACAACCCGCGCACGGCCGAACCCGCCCGCGGCCGAACCCGCCCGCGGCCGAACCCGCCCGCGGCCGAACCCGCCCGCGGCCGAACCCGCGCACGCCGCCCCCGCAGCGCCTCAGCCCAGCTGGGTCCGGAAGAACGTCGCGACGCGGCGGCTCATCGCCTCGTCGAGCTGCGCGATCGAGTGCGCCGTCCCCTCGACCTGCACGAACGTGACCGGCACGTCGTGCGACCGGAGCGTCGCCGCGAACTCCTGCGACTCCCACAGCGGGATGAACTCGTCCGTCGAGTGCCCGATGAAGAACGGCGCCGTGTCCGAGGTGACGTGGTACTCCGGCGACGCCCGGGTCGCCGCCGGACACTTCGCGTAGGTCCTGCAGCCGAGGTACAGCAGCTGCTTCCGCTGGAAGGACGCGGACACCCCGTCGGCCCGGGTCGAGCGCGACGTCAGGTTCGTGGGGCCGCTCAGGTCGACGACCGCACGGATCCGGTCGCCCTCGGCGTAGGCGGCGGACTCGTGGTCGGTCACTGCGAGCATCGCCGCCAGGTTGCCGCCCGCGCTCCCGCCGAACACCCCGACCCGCTGGGAGTCGACGTCGTACGTGGAGAGCGTCGTGGGGCGGAACACGTAGTCGAGCGCCCGTCGGACGTCGTCGAGACCGGCCGGGAACGGGTCGGTGGGGGCGAGCCGGTAGTCGACGTTGAACGTGACGAAGCCCTCGGACGCCAGGTACTTGCACACCGACCGGTAGGCGGCCGTGGCCTTGTCGCCGTGCGACCAGCTGCCGCCGTGGATCATCAGCACCGCGGGCCGACCGGTGCTGGCTGCGGCCTCGGCGGGGTCGGCCGTCGGGGTGGCGGACGGCGTCGCCGTGGGGGTCGCGGTCGTCTCCGGGGCGCTGTCGGCCGGCAAGCAGACGTCGAGTCGCTGCAGCGGAGCCGTGCCGTACGGCACATCCGCGACCACGTCGATGCCGTGGTACTGCAGGGACAGCGGGTAGATGACGCTGTCCGCGGTGACCGTCGCGTTCTCGTCGCCGACGGGGTCCGTACTGCAGGACGCGACCGCGCCGAGCGCCACGACCGCGGCGACGAGCGCGAGCACTGTGCGACGGCCGGACTTCATCGGTTCCACGGTAGCCGCACCCGAGGCCGGCCACGTCACCCGAGCGGAGGAACCCCGACCGCGCACCCGACCGCGCAACCCGACGGCGGAACCGGACGGCGCAGCCCGACGGCGGAACCGCCACAGTGCCAGGATGAGAGCTGGGGGCACCCGCCGCCAGGACCGCAGGAGGACCCGTGAGCCGTCGCAAGGCCTGGAACGCCGATCCCGAACCACTGCTCCGCGTCGACCCGGGCTTCCGCCTCGACCAGGTCGACCCGGATGCGACGCCGGGCTTCCCCGGCCGCAAGATCGACGGGCTCGAAGCGCTCGCCGCGGGGGCGTCCCGCCTCGCCGCCCTGCAGGAGCGGCTGTACGCGGCGTCGACTGCTGGCGACCAGCGCCGGGTGCTGCTCGTCCTGCAGGCGATGGACACCGCCGGCAAGGGCGGCATCGTCTCGCACGTCGTCGGTGCGGTCGACCCGAACGGCGTGCGGTACGCGGGCTTCAAGGCCCCGACGGCCGAGGAGCGCGAGCATGACTTCCTCTGGCGCATCGAGCGGCAGCTCCCGACTGCCGGGCAGCTCGGCGTCTTCGACCGCTCGCACTACGAGGACGTCCTCATCCAGCGCATCCGGGCGTTCGCGGCGCCGGACGAGATCGAACGACGCTACGGCGCGATCACCGAGTTCGAGGACCGCCTCACCGCCGAGGGCACCACGATCGTCAAGGTGATGCTGCACATCTCGAAGGACGAGCAGCGCGAACGCCTCGGCGAGCGACTCGACCGTCCCGACAAGCACTGGAAGTTCAACCCGGCCGACATCGACGAGCGCCTGCTGTGGGACCGCTACCAGGACGCGTACCAGATCGTGTTCGACCGGACCTCGACCCCGCAGGCGCCCTGGTACGTCGTGCCGGCGAACCGCAAGTGGTACGCCCGCCTGGCGGTGCAGCAGCTCCTGCTCCGGGCCCTCGAGGACATGCAGCTCTCGTGGCCGAAGGCGGACTTCGACGTGGCCGAGCAACGACAGCGGCTCGCCGAGTCCTGACCGACGGGCCGGCCGGGAGGCACGGGCCGGGTCCGGCTCGCGGCCGTCCGTCGACGACGGGGCTGGCATCAGAGCGCGGGGTCGCGTAGACTCGCTCGGTCGGCCTTCGACGCCGTGACATCGTGATCACGGGCTTTTTGTTGGGTGTGTGTTGCTCGAGGGCTGGAATCACGTCGAATCGCGACGGGATGAACCCCCTCTCCGCAAGCAGCCCCCGCCGATGTCGCTGTCGGGCGCTGCGGTTCGTTGCGCACCCGAGAAAGCAGTCATGGCTCCGTACAACAAGGGCGCGGACAACCGCGCCTCCGATCGTCCCCGCCACCCGAACGGCACCCCCGCCGCACGCAGCAGCAAGCACCGCGGGTTCCGCGCCGCCGAACCGAGCGCGCCGCGCCAGAAGCAGCGCTGGGACGCCGAGGAGCGTCGCGGCCGCTCGGCGCAGGGCGAGCGCCCCGCGCGCCCGAACTGGGAGCCCCGCGACAGCGGCGGCCAGCGCCGCCCGGAGCGCGATGACCGTGGTGGACGCGGCTTCAACCGTGACGACCGCGCGCCGCGTCGCTTCGACCGCGACGATCGTGCCCCGCGTCGTGACAACGACGACCGCCCGCGTCGTTCGTTCGATCGCGATGACCGCGCACCGCGCAGCTTCAACCGTGACGACCGTGCGCCCCGTCGTGACAACGACGACCGCCCGCGTCGCAGCTTCGACCGCGATGACCGCGCCCCGCGCAGCTTCAACCGCGACGACCGTGCTCCGCGTCGTGACAACGACGACCGCCCGCGTCGTAGCTTCGACCGCGATGACCGCGCCCCGCGCAGCTTCAACCGCGACGACCGTGCTCCGCGTCGTGACAACGACGACCGCCCGCGTCGTAGCTTCGACCGCGATGACCGTGCGCCCCGTCGTGACAACGACGACCGCCCGCGTCGTTCGTTCGACCGCGATGACCGCGCTCCGCGCAGCTTCAACCGCGACGACCGTGCTCCGCGTCGTGACAACGACGACCGCCCGCGTCGCAGCTTCGACCGCGATGACCGTGCCCCCCGTCGTGACAATGACGACCGTCCCCGTCGCAGCTTCGACCGCGACGACCGCAGCGCTCCCCGCCGTACGTTCGACGAGCCCGAGCGCGGCAAGTTCGTCCCCGCCGACGACGTCAAGCTCGCGAAGCTCCAGGCCGAGTCCACCGTGGCGTCGGACGTCGAGGGCGTGACCTTCGGCGACCTCGGCATCGGCGGCAACATCTCCCGCGCCCTGCAGGAGCTCGGCGCGAGCAGCCCGTTCCCGATCCAGGCCGCGACGATCCCCGACGTGATCGCCGGCAAGGACGTCCTCGGCCGTGGCCGCACGGGCTCCGGCAAGACCATCGCGTTCGGCGCCCCGCTCGTCGAGAAGCTCATGGAGCACGGCGGCGGCACGAAGCGCAAGATGGGCCGCGCCCCGCGTGCGCTCATCCTCGCGCCGACCCGCGAGCTGGCCCTGCAGATCGACCGCACGGTGCAGCCGATCGCCCGCTCGGTGGGCCTCTTCACGACGCAGATCTACGGCGGCGTGCCGTACGGCCGTCAGGAGGGTGCGCTCGAGCGTGGCGTCGACATCATCGTCGGCACCCCTGGTCGTGTGCAGGACCTCATGAACAAGGGGAAGCTCGACCTCAGCGAGGTCGTCATCTCCGTGCTCGACGAGGCCGACCACATGTGCGACCTCGGGTTCCTCGAGCCGGTGCAGGAGATCCTCTCCGCCACCGCCGAGGTCACCCCGCAGGGCAACCGTGCACAGAAGCTGCTGTTCAGCGCGACGCTCGACACCCAGGTCGCGGCGCTCGTCGAGCAGTTCCTGCACGAGCCGAGCGTGCACGAGGTCGCGGGTGAGGACCAGGCGTCCTCGACCATCGACCACCGTGTCCTCGTGGTCGAGCAGCGCGAGAAGGACCGTGTCCTCGAGGAGCTCGTCGCCGGTGACGGCAAGACGATCGTCTTCGCCCGGACCCGTGCCTACGCCGAGCGCCTCGCCGACCAGTTCGAGGACGCCGGCATCCGTGCCACGTCGCTCCACGGCGACCTGAACCAGTCGCGCCGGACCCGGAACCTGCAGCTCCTGACGAGCGGCCGGGTGAACGTGCTCGTCGCCACCGACGTCGCCGCCCGCGGCATCCACGTCGACGACGTGTCGCTCGTCGTGCAGGCGGATGCCCCGGACGACTACAAGGCGTACATGCACCGCTCCGGCCGCACGGGTCGTGCCGGCAAGGAGGGCACCGTCGTGACCCTCGTCCCGCGTGGTCGCATCCGCAAGATCGAGGGCATCCTCGAGCGTGCCGAGATCGCGGCGGACCTCGTGCAGGCCGCCCCCGGTGACGGCATCGTGTCAGAGCTCGCCGCGCGCTAGTCGCGACCAGACGGACGACGGGAGGCCCGGTACCAGCTGGTACCGGGCCTCCCGTCCGTCACATGGTGAGCAGAAATGGTCGGGTCCCGAAATCGGACCCGACCATTTCTGCTCACGAAGCGAGCACGCCCTCGCGACCGCGCGACCGCGTCAGCGGTTGAAGAACAGCAACCCGCGCACGAAGCCGGCCTGGCCGGCGTGCTGCGTGCAGTCGTCGAGGATGCTCACGAGTCGGGCACCGGCGGTGACGGGCGGGTCCCACGCGTCGTCGACCACGGGGTCGAGGTCGTCGGGGCCGAGCGTGCCGAGGTACGCGACGGTGCGGTCGTGGACGGCACGCAGGTACCCGGTGAGCAGCTCGGCCGAGGCACGCACGCGACCGACGTCGTCACGGGACATGCCGTAGCCGAGGGCCTCGGCCGGGAACGGCAGGCCGAACCGGTCGTACCAGCCGTCGGCGGTCCACACCTGCGCGGTGCCGGCGAGGTCGGCGATCTGGACGTCCTGCCCACGGGCGGTGTGCCACGCGAGCCATGCCAGGGTGTTCGCCCCGGCGGCCGGACGCGCTGCGAGTTGGTCCTCGGACAGGCCGTCGACGGCACGCTCGACGGTCTCGGGGACGCGGGAGAACGCTTCGATCAGGACTTCGGACGGTGTCATGCGCACCACGCTACGCGCGCGCCCCGACACACGAGGTCACGCGGAGCGGGCTGCGGTCTCCGCGCGCGAGTGGCGGTCGAGGGCGTCGCCGAGCCCGGCGAACGCGGCGGCGAGGCGGACCCGGTCGGCGGGGGCGACGACCTCGCGGAAGGCGTCCGAGTAGACGGCGCCGATCTGCCGGGCCACCTCGGCGCCCGAGGCCGTGAGGTGCAGCAGGACGCTGCGACGGTCCTGCGGGTTCGGGCGGCGCTCGAGGTGTCCGCGCTGCTCGAGCCGGTCGACGAGCGAGGTCATGGCGCCTGTGGTGAGCTCGAGGTACTCGCCGGCCTGCTTCGGCGTGATCCCCTCGCCGTCGGCCGCGGCCAGGAAGAACACGAAGCGGGTGTCGGTGGCGTTCAGCCCGCGCACGACGCTCTCGTGGTGCAGGACGCGGGCGTGCTGCGTCTGGAGCAGGCGGAAGGCGGTGAGGAGCTTCGCGAGGTCGGTGTCCGAGTCCACGCGCTCCGGCACGGAGACGGTCGGCGACACGGGCGCGGGCGGCAGGGTGTCGGGCAGGACGGGCTGGGTGGTGTCCGTCATCGGCGGCTCTTCTCGGCAGGGGGTGGGAAGACTCAGTCAACAAGTATCTCACTCGTCAAGACACCCCCAGCACGGGGTGGTTCCTTCCCTTGTGAGTTGCTCGGCGGAAAAGTAACTTGATCGTCGTAGCAAACACCACGGCACCGACGCGACCAACCACCGCGACCACGGCGCCACCGTTTCCGGATCAGGAGCTCCCGCAATGTCTCGTGTCACCCCTCGCGCCGCCCGTCTCGCGGCCTGGATCGCCATCCCCGCCGCCCTCGTCGCCTCGGGTGTCGTCGTCTCGACCGCGTCCTACTCGGCGTTCTCGGCCACCACCGTCAACCCGACCAGCAACTGGACCGCCGGCAGCGTCGCCCTCACCGACGACGACAACAACACCGCGCTCTTCACCGCGACGGGCCTCAAGCCCGGCTCCACCGGCGCCAACTGCATCACGGTCACGTCGACCGGCTCGCTGGCCTCGACCGTGAAGCTGTACGGCACGAACCCGGCCACCACGAACAACCTCTCGGGCAACATCAACCTGCAGGTCGAGCAGGGCACCGGCGGTGGCTTCGGCTCCTGCACCGGCTTCACCCCGGCCGCGACCAGCGGAACGCTCTACAACGGCACCCTCGCCGCGTTCGGCACCGGCTCCACGAACTTCGCCACCGGCCTCGGCACCTGGGCCCCGACCGGGTCCGCGTCCGAGTCGCGCGTCTACCGCTTCACCTACACGGTCTCGAGCACCGCGCCGAACACGGTCCAGGGCGGCACCGCGTCCCTCGGCCTCACCTGGGAGGCCCAGAACAGCTGAGCCGGGAGCCCTCCCCACCCGGTGACCGGGGCTCGGCCCGAGCCCGCCCCGGTCACCACCCCCGAGAACGCGCCCCCGGTCGAAGGCAGTCATGAGCAGCATCGCAGTGCACGGTGGTCCCACACCGCACGCCGTGCTCCGTGACGTCGTCGACTGGGGGCGCGTCGTCGTCGGCGCCGTCGCACGCGGTGTGGTCGCGACCCTCCTCGGCCTCGCCCTGTGGGCGGCCGCCCCCGCGCTGATCGGCTGGCAACCGACGACGGTGATGACCGGGTCGATGGAGCCGCGCCTCACGCCCGGGGACGTCGTCGTCTCCCGCCCGGTCGCGTCCGGTGAGGTCCGGACGGGCAAGATCCTGCTCGCCGACGACCCGGACCAGCCGGGGCACCTCCGCATGCACCGCTACGTCGAGGACGGCCCGGGCGGCACCCTGGTCACCAAGGGCGACGCGAACCCGCAGCAGGACTCCACGCCGCTCGAACGCTCGGCCGTGCACGGGGTCGCCTTCCTGCGCATCCCGTTCGTCGGGGCGCCGATCTTGTGGCTCCGGCAGGGGGAGTGGGTCAAGGTCGTCGTGCTCGCACTCGGCCTGACGGCGCTGCTCGCGCTCTGCACGGTCGACGGGTCGCTCCGCCGCCTCGCGGCGATCGACGACGACGACGCCGACGGCTCGGACGGGGGCGACACCGCCCACGGGTCGGGTGACGGGCCGTCGGACGGTACCGACACCGGCCGGGAGGCACGGGACGACGCCGCCACGCGCCTCCCGTCCGGCGGGACCACCGTCGTCACCCGTCGCTCGCTCCGGGTGCACGAGCGTCGCGTGCAGCGGCTGCGCCGCTTCGGCGGTGCCGCGGCGGTCCTCGTCATCGCGGGGAGCGTCGGGGTGCTCGTGCCGGCGCAGGCGGTGGCCGTGCCGTGGTCGCGGACGACCGTGAACCCGGTGTCGAACTTCACGGCGGTAACCGCGACCGGTGTCCCCACCCTGACCTGCACGGCCGCGTCGTCGAGCACCGTGACGATCGCCTGGACCTACACGGACCCGACCGTGCCGAACTCGTTCGACTTGATGAACGGGACGACCCAGCTCGCGAGCGCCACGACCGTCGGGCAGCGTTCGCTCGTCTACGGCGGTGCGGGCCTGCTCGACCTCGGCACGACCTACACGCTGAACCTCCGCACGAACCTCGGCAACAACTGGACCGCGACCAGCACGCCGACCGTCAAGGTGCGGGTCGTCTCGGCCCTCGGCCTGGCGTCGGCGAGCTGCGTGCCCTGAGTTCTCCACAGGCGGCGCGCGGCCGTCCGGCGATGTCCCCGGCCGGCGTTACCGTGTCCGCATGCGCATCCTGCACACCGGCGACTGGCACCTCGGCCGCACGCTGCTCGGTGCCGACCTCCTCGAGCACCAGGCGGCGTTCAGTGACTGGCTCGTCGACCTCGTGCGGGACCGCTCCGTCGACCTGGTCGTGATCGCCGGTGACGTGTACGACCGGGCGATCCCGCCGATCGACGCGGTCCGCATGCTGTCCCGGGTGCTCGAACGCCTGGCCGAGACGGCGACCGTGGTGCTCACGCCCGGCAACCACGACTCCGCCGCACGCCTGGGCTTCGGCTCCGGTGTGATGGACCGCCGTGTCCGCATCCTCGCCGAACCCGCCCGGATCGCCGACCCGGTGCTCGTCGACGACGCCGACGGCCCGGTGGCGGTCTACGGCATCCCGTACCTGCACCCCGACCTCACCCGCTACGCACTCGCCGACGTGCCGGACGAGCCCCTCGCGCGGTCGCACCACGCCGTCGTGCAGGCCGCCACCGAGCGGATCCGGTCCGACCTCGCGTTGCGCGGCGGTACCCGCAGCGTCGTCGTCGCACACGCCTTCGTCGGCGGGGCGGACCCGAGCGACAGCGAGCAGGACATCCGTGTCGGCGGTGTCGACCGGGTGGCCGAGTCGGTCTTCGACGGCTTCGACTACGTCGCCCTCGGGCACCTGCACGGCCCGCAGCGGGTCGGCGACGGCGGGCGGATCCGGTACGCCGGCTCACCACTGGCGTTCTCGTTCGGCGAGCGGCACCAGCAGAAGTCGGTGACGATCGCCGAGCTCGACGCGGCCGGTGCCGTCTCGGTCGAACTCGTGCCCGCTCCCGTGCCGCGCCGCCTGGTCGACGTCCGCGGGGGCATCGACGACATCGAGTCCGGGGTCTTCCGGGCCGACGCCGACGCGTGGGTGCGGGTGGCCGTGACCGACACGCTGCACCCCGAGCGCATGTACGCCCGGGTGAAGGACCACTTCCCGCACGCGCTGGCGATCACACACGAACCCGCCGACCGCGGCCCGGCATCGGTGGCCCGTGCGGTCACGGCGACGTCCGACCCGGTCGAGGTCGCAGCCGACTTCGTGGCCTTCGCCACCGGTGCCGCCCCCGACGACGACGAACACGCCGTCCTGACCGAGGCGTACGAGGCCGCGGTGCTGGCGCTGCAGCGCGAGGGGGACCGCTGATGTACCTGCACCGACTCGAACTGCGCGCCATCGGGCCCTACCCCGACCTGGTGTCCATCGACTTCGCAGCGCTCGCGGCCTCCGGGGTGTTCCTGCTCGAGGGGCCGACGGGCTCCGGCAAGTCGACCATCATCGACGCCGTCGTGTTCGCCCTGTACGGCGGGCTCGCCGGGTCCGACGCCAGCTCCGACCGCCTGCACAGCCAGCACGCCGACCCCGCGGTGGAGCCGTTCGTCGCGCTCGTCTTCGAGACCAGTGCAGGGACCTACCGGGTCCGCCGCACCCCGCAGTACGACCGCCCGAAGCAGCGGGGGACCGGCACCGTCAAGCAGCAGGCGTCCGTGCAGCTGTTCCGTCTGACGAACCCGTCCGACGTCGCCGGCGAACCGATGTCGTCACGCATCCCCGAGGTCGGCGTCGAGATCGGCCGCATCGTCGGGCTCGACCGCGCGCAGTTCCTGCAGACCGTCGTGCTGCCGCAGGGCGAGTTCGCGCGGTTCCTGCGGTCCCCGGGCGAAGAGCGCCGCAAGCTCCTGCAGTCCCTGTTCGGCACGCAGGTCTACGACCGCACGGCCGACGAACTCGCCGCGCGGCGCCGTGCCGTGCAGGCCGAGGTCGACGGTGCCGACGACCGCGTGCGTGATGCCCTGAACCGCTTCGCCCAGGCCGCCGGTCTCGACGACGCCGACGAGACCGTCGTGCCGTCGACGGTGGCGTCGGTCCGTGCGGCCGCCGATGCCGCTGCCGCCGTCCGTGCTGCAGCAGCCGCGGCGGCGACGACTGCTGCCGAGCACGAACAGGCGGCCACGGCGCGTGCGACCGCCCTCGAACGACGCGCGGGACTGCTCGTGCGACGGGCCGCGCTCGACGACGACGCCCCCGCCGTCGACGCCGCCCGGTCGACCCTCGCCCTCGGCGAACGCGCTGCCCGGGTGACCGCCGTCGCCGACGGACTCGACGCCGCAGTCCTGCGCGCCGACGAGAGCACCGCGGCCGCCCGGTCGCTGCGTGACCGCCACGGGGTCACCGCCGACGCCGACGCCGTCGTGCTGCGACGCGACGCCCTGACCGACGACCTGTCGGCCGTCCGGCACCTCGTCGCGGTCGAGGACGGCGCCGCTGCCCGTCGGTCCGCCATCGCCGGGGCCACCGCCGACGCCGAGCAGATCGCCGAGCAGCTGCTCGAACGCGACGCCGCACTCGACGCCCGTCCCACCGAACGGGCCCGCATCGTCGAGGCCGCACGCACCGCGGCTCGCACGGCAGCCGACTCGGACGCCGCCGCGCACGAGGTCACCCGGATCCGGTCCCTCCGAGCCGACCTCGTGGCGCGCGACCATGCGGCGCAGCGGGTCGCCACGGCCGAGCAGTCCGTCGCTGCCGCGCGCCGGTCGGCGACCGACGCCCTCACGGCCGAGCGGGCACTCCGTGAACGCCGGATCGCCGGTCTCGCCGGAGAACTCGGGGCGGCGCTCACGGCCGGCGACCCGTGCCCGGTCTGCGGGTCGACGGCGCACCCGTCGGTGGCGACGCCGCAGGACGACCACCCCACGACCGCGGCTGTCGACGCCGCCAGCGACGCCACCCGTCGCGCGGACCAGCACCTCGCCGACGCCGCGTCGGACCTGGCGGTCGAACGTGCCGAACACCAGCGGCTCGTCGACGTCGTCGGCACGGTCGACGCGCCCACGCTCGACGCCCTGACCGCGGCCGCTGACGAACGGGTCCGGGCTGCGCACGACGCTGCCGCGCTCGTCCTGCAGCACGAGCGGCAGCGGGCGGAGCACGACACGACGACCGGTCGGCTCCAGCGCGAGCGGAACGACCTCGACGCACGGCGGACCGTCCTGACATCGACCGCGCTGGCCGACGCCGAGCGGCTCGACACCGACCTCGGCACCGTGGCCGCGGCGCTCGAGCGGCTCGGAGCGCTCCTCGACGAGCGTCCCGCGACGCTCCGGACAGCCGTCGAGCTCCTCGACGAGCGACTCGAGGCGTACCGCGCGGTCGTGCAGGCCGACGAACGGGTGGCCGCCGCGACCCGTGCCCGCGACGACCGCCGTGCCGAGGTCGACCGGGTCCTCGACGACCAGGACTTCGCCGACGTCGCCGCAGCGCGGGCCGGACGGCTCGACCCCGACAGCACCGACCGGCTGCGGGCGCTGATCAGCGCGGCCGAGGCCGAGCGGGCCGTCGTCACGGCCGGCCTGGCCGAGCCCGCCGTGGTCGCCGCGGCGGACGACTCCGCGGAACGCCTCGACCTCGACGGTGCCCGTGCCGGACGCCAGCGCGCTGCCGCCGCACTCGACGAGGCCGTCGCGGTCGCCGTCTCCGCGGCCGACCGTGCCGACGCGGTCGACCGGTGCGCGACCGAGGTCACCCGGGCGACCCGAGCCCGTGACGAGACGTCGGCACGCAGCCGCGCCGTGGTCCGGCTCGCCGACATCGCGAACGGGGTCACCGCGGCCAACCCGACCGGGATCACCCTGGGTACCTACGTGCTCATGCGCCGGTTCGAGGACGTCGTCGCCGCGGCCAACGACCGACTCCGGGGGATGCTCACGGGGCGGTTCACGCTCGAGACCTCGGACGAGCGCGAGTCGGGGTCACGGGCACGCCGGACCGGCCTGGCACTCGCCGTGCACGACCACACCACCGACACCGTGCGGGATCCCCGCAGCCTGTCCGGCGGCGAGACGTTCACGGTGTCGCTGTGCCTGGCGCTCGGACTGGCCGACGTCGTGCAGGCCGAGGCCGGTGGCGTCTCGCTCGGCACGCTCTTCGTCGATGAGGGGTTCGGCACGCTCGACCCGGAGACCCTCGACGACGTCATCGGGCAGCTGTCGCGACTGACCGCCGGTGGGCGGCAAGTCGGCATCGTCAGCCACGTCGAGGAACTCAAGCAGCGGATCCCGGAGCGGATCGCCGTGCGGCGGACGGCAGCCGGCGGCTCGCAGGTGACGACAACGGTCTGACGCCGCCTGCCGTCCGCCGCCGGTCCTGGTTCCGGGTGGCCGGCCGCTACGGCGTCGGCGTGGACTCCACGGTGCCATCCGGCGGCGGCAGGATGTCCGCTGCGATCCACGGGAACACCCACTGGAACAGCACGAACACGATCGCGGCGAGCAGCACGAGCAGCTCGAGCACCTTCAGGAACGTGGGGCCGGGCAGCAGCCGCCAGACCAGGGGGAAGATCACTTGGCCGTCTCCGAGAGTTCCTTCGGGGTGCCCTCGGACGCGGGCATCCAGTAGTCGAGCTTCGCGTGCGTGACGAACCGTTCGGCTGCCGACCACATCGGATGGCACGCGGTCAGGGTCAGCCACCGGTCCGACGCCGAGGGGTCGACTCCGGGCTTGTTCGGCACCGGCGCGATCGTCTCGATGTGGTCCGGCGTCACGATCTGGCTGTCGGTGACCTTGTAGACGTACCAGACGTCGAACTTCGTCTTCGCGTCGGTGACCCGCACGACGACCGAGTCGCCCGTCTTGAGCTCCGCGATCTGGTTGAGCGGCTTGCCGTAGGTCACGCGGTGTCCGGCGACGGCGAAGTTGCCGGGAGCCCCGGGCATCGCGGTGTCCTGGTAGTGCCCGAGCCCGATGGTGTTGAGCACCTTCTCACGGTCCGTGCCCTCGCCGATCGGCCGGTTGTAGTCCTTGCCGAAGCGCGGGATCTGCATCGTGCCGAACACGTCGGTGACGTCCGGCGGCTCGGCGAGCACGGGTGCGGTGCCGCGGTGCTCGGTGCCGGCCCCGTCCGGGGTCTTCAACTGGTCGAGCCCCTCGACGAGCTTCGACTGCTCGTTGACCGCCACGACGTCCGTCCACCACGCGGTCCACACCACGTACAACCCGGTGCCGGCACCCGCGATGATGAGCAGTTCGGCGATGAGCGAGACGATCGCGCCACCGACCGTCTGCCGTCGCCGGGGGGAACGGCGCCCGGACCGTCTACCGCCGTCGTCGTCCCGCGCGCTGCGGCGCGACGGGATGGTGTCGTGTGCGGTCACGGGGCTCCTGATCGGCTGGTCGGTCGGACAGGTCTATCAGATCACGACGACGGCCCGGTGACGACGTTCTCCACACCCCCGTAACGTGGGGGGATGGAGTACCGGATCCGCCCGTTCCGCGCCGACGACACCGACGCGGTCGTCGCCCTCTGGGAATCGTGCGGTCTCGTCCGCCCGTGGAACGACCCCCGCCGCGACATCGCGCGCAAGGCCACGGTCCAGCCCGAGCTCTTCCTGGTGGCGGAGTCGGAGGCCGGCGGGGTCGTCGCCGCGGGAATGGCCGGTTTCGACGGGCACCGCGGCTGGGTCAACTACCTCGCCGTGCAGCCGGACCTGCAGGGCTCCGGTCTCGGCCGGACGCTGATGGCCGAGTTCGAGCGGCTGCTCACCGACCTCGGCTGCCCGAAGCTCAACCTGCAGATCCGTGCCGGCAACGAGCGGGTGCTCGGTTTCTACGAGTCCCTCGGGTACTCCGACGACCGCACCGTGTCGCTCGGCAAGCGACTCATCCCCGACGTCTGAGTCGTCCGGTCACGCCAGGGCCAGGCCCACCGACGCGATGAACGCCAGCGCGATGCCGACCCACTGCGGCGCGGTCAACCGCTCCCGCAGCACCACCCCGGCCAGCACGACCGTGCCGATCGGGTAGAGCGCGTTGAGCACGCTCACGACGGGCAGGGTGCCCGGCTCGTCGCTCGCGTGCAGCCCCGCCTGGATGCACACGTTCGCCAGGGCGTCGAGCACGCCGCACGCCGCGACCGTCAGCAGCAGACGCGTCGGCCACCAGCGCCCTGGAGGCACGGCAGACCCCGCGACGCCGACCGACGCTGCGGGGTCTGACGCGCCTCCAGGCCGCGCCCCGCGCCCGGCACGCACCGTCACCACGAGCGCCGCCGCACCCAGCAGCACCGTCTGCAGCACCCGCGCGACCACGAGCGGGTGGACGCCCGCGCCGGGCGGGGTCGCGTCGTACGCCAGCACGATCCCGCCGAACCCGCACCCGGCGACCGCGGCCGCGACGACCCCACGCACGGTGAGGCGTGCACCCGAGGTGTCCCGCACGGCCGCCACCAGCACCACCGCGACGACGGCCACGACCACCGCGGCGACGGCCAGCGGTGACAGGACGGTCCCGCGGGCCACGGCCACCAGGACCGGGACGACGGCGGCGAACACGGCGGTGAGGGGTGACAGCACGCTCATCGGGCCGATCGCCAATGCGGCGTAGAGCAGCAGGACCCCGACCGCGCCGGACAGTCCGGCGACGGCGCCCCAGAGGGTGCCCGCCCACGACGGCGTGCCCCCGAGCACGGCCAGACCGATCAGCAGCGGCACGATCCCGATCGCCGCGGCGACGGCGGTGACCGCCACCGGACGGATGCGCCGCGACGCGAGCCCGCCGAGGAAGTCGGCGAAACCGTAGACGACGGCTCCGGTCAGGCCGAACAGCACGGTGAGCACGGGTCCCATCCTGCCCGGCCCGGTAGCCTGCGGGGCGTGAGTGTTCCCTACCACCGCCTGCCCCGTGTCGACGCACGATGGAGGTGGTGGCGCCCGCTGGTCGCCCTCGCGTTCCTGGCGGGCTGGTACTTCGCCTCGCAGGTGTTGATCACCGTGGCGTACTTCATCCCCGTTGCGGCGGTCCAGGGCGAGACCGGGGTGTTCGACCTGCTCGACGACCTGCAGCGCGGAGCCCTGGACCCGACCGATCCGCTGATCCTGTCGCTGACCCTGGTGTCGCTGGTCATCCTGCTGCCGGGGATCCTGCTGGCGGTCAAGGTCGCTCGACTCGGACCGGGCGCCGTCCTGACGTCGACGCGATTCCGAGTGCGGTGGGCATGGACGGCGTGGTGCGTCCTGCCGACCCTCGTCATCGCCGTGGTGATGTTCCTCGTGCAGACCAGCGGGATGTTCACGTTCGACGGCGGCTTCGGCTGGGACCACGCTGCGATCGGGCAGTCGACGGTGTCCCTGGGCACCCTCACGCTCACGATCGTCCTGGTCGTCCTGCTCGTGCCGTTCCAGGGCGCAGCCGAGGAGTTCATCTTCCGCGGTTTCCTCATGCAGACGATCGCCTCGTGGATCCCGCGACGCACCGGCACGATCATCGCCGTGGCGGTGTCGACCGTCGTGTTCGCGGTGCTGCACATCCCGAACGGCTACAACGTCTGGGGCATCCTCGACGTCGGTTCGTTCGGGCTGATCGCGGCGATCATCGTGCTCCGCACCGGCGGCCTCGAGGCCACCGTGCTGCAGCACGCCTTCAACAACATCATGATCTTCGTGCTGCAGGCACCTGGGTGGTCGAAGGTGGACCTGCAGTCACAGGACGCGAACGGCACCTGGCAGGGCTGGCTCATCACCCTCGGCACCTCGCTCGCGTTCTGGGGCATGGTCGAGTTCCTGGCCTGGTGGCGGAAGCTCGATCGCACCTTCGCCGGACACGAGGCACCGCGGTTCCGCGGGACGCCGCCGGTCTGGGCGGGCGGCAAGCGGTGGTTCGGCCCGGCGGGCTCGGGTTGGGCCGTCGCGCCGGCTCGTGCCGACGACGTCGACGCAGCCGCCGTGGACCGTGCCGCTGTGGACAGTGCCGTGGGTGTCGCCGGTCGCCCGTAGGCTCGTGGCATGAGCACCACGCCCGCGCCCGCCGCCGTGTCTGCTTCGCGAGCCGCAGCGCTCGACGTCCTGCACCGCGTGTGGGGCTACGACGACTTCCGTGGCGAGCAGGCGGCGATCATCGACCAGGTGGTCGCCGGCGGTGACGCCCTGGTGCTCATGCCCACCGGCGGTGGCAAGTCGCTCTGCTACCAGGTGCCCGCGCTCGTACGCGACGGCGTCGGGGTCGTGGTGTCGCCGCTCATCGCGCTCATGCAGGACCAGGTCGACGCCCTCGCGGCGAACGGGGTGCGTGCCGCCTTCCTCAACTCGACGCAGGGGCCCGACGAGCGTGCCCGGGTCGAGCGCGCGGTCGTCCAGGGCGAGGTCGACATGCTCTACCTCGCGCCCGAGCGGCTCCGGCTCGAGTCCACGCGCGCGCTCCTCGACCGGGCGCGGGTGTCGCTGTTCGCCATCGACGAAGCGCACTGCGTCGCCCAGTGGGGCCACGACTTCCGGCCGGACTACCTCGAGCTGAGCGTCCTGCACGAGCGCTGGCCGACCGTGCCCCGGATCGCCCTCACGGCCACGGCGACCCCGCAGACCCACCAGGAGATCTCGGCGCGGCTCGGCCTCGACGACGCCGCACACTTCGTCGCCGACTTCGACCGCCCGAACATCCAGTACCGCATCGAACCGAAGACCGGCGCGCTGCAGCAGCTCCTCACCTTCATCCGCACCGAGCACAGCGGCGACTCGGGCATCGTCTACTGCCTGTCGCGCAAGTCGGTCGAGCGGACCGCCACCGCACTGGCCGAACAGGGCATCCAGGCGCTGCCGTACCACGCAGGGCTCGACGCCCGGGTGCGTGCGCGCAACCAGTCGACCTTCCTGCGCGAGGACGGCATCGTCATGGTCGCGACGATCGCCTTCGGCATGGGCATCGACAAGCCCGACGTCCGGTTCGTGGCGCACCTCGACCTGCCGAAGTCGGTCGAGGGGTACTACCAGGAGACCGGTCGTGCCGGACGCGACGGCCTGCCCTCGACCGCGTGGCTGGCGTACGGCCTGAACGACGTCGTGCAGCAGCGACGGATGATCGACCAGTCCGAGGGCGACGCCGCACACCGTCGGCAGCTCAGCGCTCACCTCGACGCCATGCTGAGCCTGTGCGAGACGATCGAGTGCCGCCGGGTGCGGCTCCTGGCGTACTTCGGGCAGCCGTCCACGGCCTGCGGCAACTGCGACACGTGCATCGCCCCGCCCGAGTCGTGGGACGGCACCGTGCCCGCGCAGAAGCTGCTGTCCACGGTCGTCCGGCTCGAGCGTGAGCGCGGTCAGCGGTACGGCGTCGCCCATCTCGTCGACATCCTGGTCGGCAAGCAGTCCCCGCGGGTGCAGGAACTGCAGCACGAGTCCCTGGCGACCTTCGGCATCGGTTCCGACCTGTCCGACGGCGAGTGGCGCGCGGTGGCCAGGCAGCTGCTCGCGCAGGGCTACGCCGCGGTCTCGGGCGACGGGTTCGGCACGGTCGTCCTCAGCCCGACGAGCGCCGAGGTCCTGACCGGCAAGGTCCAGGTGCGGATGCGTCGCGACCCGGTGAAGGCGCCGCGGGCGAGCCGGTCGTCCCGCCGGACCGTCGTCACCGACATGCCCCAGCATGCGGTCGGCCTGTTCGAGGCGCTCCGGGTCTGGCGTGCAGCCCAGGCGCGCGAGCAGGGTGTGCCGGCGTACGTGGTGTTCAACGACGCGACGCTCCGCGGCATCGCGGCGGTGCGTCCGTCCGACGTCGACCAGCTCGCCGAGATCTCCGGGGTCGGTGCCGCGAAGCTCGAGCGGTACGGCCGCGCGGTGCTCGACGTCGTCGCGTCCGAGGCCGACTGACCCCACGGTCGGACGTGCATGCCGCCGTGGGCATGTACTGCTCGCAGGCGTGATTACACTCGGGAGTTCGCCGTCACGACGAGGAGGCCCGGTGTCCGGTTCGACCAAGTTCGCCACCGTGCTGAGCCGCGCAATGGTGACACCGCTCGCGCGGATGCTCTGGCGACCGAAGATCATCGGACGCCGCAACGTTCCCAAGCGCGGGCCGGTGATCCTCGCGAGCAACCACCGCTCCTTCATCGACTCCCCGGCGATCACGTTGATGGCACCGCGGAAGGTCGCCTTCCTCGCGAAGCAGGAGTACTTCACCGGCACCGGGTTCCGCGGCGCGGTGTCGCGGGCGTTCTTCGGCGGCATCGGTGCGATCGGCGTCGAACGCGGTGCGGGGGCGGCGGCGCAGCAGGCGCTCGACCTGGGGCTCGCGCGGTTGAACGAGGGCGAGGCCTTCGCGATCTACCCGGAGGGCACCCGCTCCCTGGACGGCCGGATCTACAAGGGCCGCACGGGTGTGGCCTGGCTGGCCCTGACGAGCGGCGCGCCCGTGGTGCCCGTGGCGCTGACGGGCACGCAGGACGTGCAGCCCGTCGGCTCGAAGCTGCCGAAGCTCGCGAAGGTGACGATCGAGTTCGGGAAGCCGATCGACCTGTCCTCGTTCGGCGAGGCATCGTCCGGACGCGCGCGCCGGCACGCGACCGATGCGGTGATGACCGCGATCCAGGAGCTCAGCGGGCAGGAGCCGGCGAACACCTACAACAACCCGCCGGCGACGATCGTCGAGCGGGTCAAGCGGGCGCTGCAGCCCGACGACCCGACCGCGGCTGCCGTCGACCCCGACTGATCGCGATCTGTTCGGTCACTATTGCACATCTGAAATATCGATGGTTGAATGAGAGACGTACCGCACGGCACGCATCCCCGACGGGTCGCCCGACAACGGCCCGCAACCACGACTCAGATCGGACGGTCAGCAGCATGTCCTCCACCCCGCTCTTCGACTCCATCGCCCAGCGACGCGACCAGCCCGAGGCCCACGTAGCTGCTCCGGCTCCGACCCCGGCTCGTGCGGCCGCAGCGCCCGCACCGACCTCACCGATGACCGCCCCCGTCCGCGCCGGGGACTCGACCCTCGTGCCCGCGGCCCTCGTCGCCGCGATCGACGACATCACGGTCCGCGTCACCCCGTCGGTGGTCACCGAGCTCCGCGTGCAGCCCGAGCAGCTCGTGCTGGTCGAGACCGTCGCCGACGCCATCACCCGGGCGGTCGTCGACGCCGTCGCGACCGAACTCGACCGGATCGCCCGCGACGGCGTCGTCCGCGTCTGAGCCCGGCGGTCCCCGAGCGATGATGACGCCCGCTGACGGCCTCCCGCTGCGCCCGCGCGGTGCCGAGCGGCGGGCCGCGAACCGCTCCCGTACCCGTCGACCCGAAGCGTCCGTGCGGCGCCGTGCTGGGCACGGCACGCGTCCGGACGCCCCCAGAGCCGCCGGGGTGGTGGCTCCCCCTTCCGCCACCCCGGCTTCCCCCTCCTCCTTCCGCAGTTCCGTCCGGCGCGCCCTGCCCGCGACGGCGACCGCCGCGGTGACCTGTCTCTTCGTCGCCGTCGGCTCCCCGCAGACCGCGATGGCATCGACCCCGTCGCCGAGCAGTCCCGTGCCCGGCGTGCAGCAGTTCGTCGCCGACGGTTCCGCCCGGCTCTCCGTCGACCGCGACGGCTTCTCGATCGGCAGGGCCGCTGCCGCCCAGGCACGTGCGACCGCCGTCGGCTCGTCGGACGCGGCGGCCCGCCCCACCGCGGGGAACGTGCCGGCCGCCGGTGGGTTCGGCTCGCGCTGGGTGACCGGGTGCTCCGCCTGCTCGACGAACCACCAGGGCATCGACTTCGCGGCTCCGATCGGCACCACCGTCGTCGCCGCGATGCCCGGCAGTGTCGTCTCCGCCGGGGTCCTGGGCGGGTACGGCAACCAGGTCCTGCTCCAGCACGCCGACGGCACCCAGACCCGGTACGGCCACCTGTCGGCGATCGGGGTGCGACCCGGTCAGGTCCTGTCGGCCGGCCAACGCCTCGGCGCCGTCGGCAACACCGGCGTCTCCACCGGGGCGCACCTGCACTTCGAAGTCATCGTCGGCGGGGTCCCGGTCGACCCGGCCACCTGGCTGCAGGCCCGCGGGCTCCTCTGACAGCGACGACGGTCGAGCGCGTAGCGTCGGGAACGCCGGGGCACCGAGCCGTGGCAGGACGGAGACGCGCGTGCGAGTGACGGTGTTGGGGACCGGGGCGATGGGTGCCGGCGTGGCGGGATCACTGCTGCGCGAGGGGCACCAGGTCACGGTCTGGAACCGGAGTGCCGACAAGGCCACGCCGCTCGGTGAGCACGGTGCGACGGTCGCCACGGACCCGGGTGCCGCCGTCGAGCACGCCGAGGTGGTCCTCCTGACCCTCTTCGACACCGACGCCGTGGTCGACGTGCTCGAACAGGCCGCCGGAGACGCTCCGACCGACGCCGTGTGGATCCAGGCGTCCACGATCGGCGTCGACGGCACCGAGACCTTCGTGCAGCTCGCCGCGAAGTACGGCATCACCCTGGTCGAAGCGATGATGCTCGGCACGAAGGCCCCGGCGGAGCAGGGGAAGCTCACCATGCTGGCGGCCGGCCCCGCCGACCAGGTCGACCGCGTCGTCCCCGTGCTCGACGCGATCGGCGCGAAGACCATCCGCGCCGGCGAGCGGGTCGGCGACGGGACCGCGCTCAAGCTCGCGGCCAACGCCTGGATCGCCTCGATCACCGCGGCCACGGGGCAGTCGCTCGCCCTCGCCGCGGCGCTCGGGCTCGATCCGCAGCTGTTCCTCGACGCGATCGACGGCAGCGCGAGCGACTCGGCCTACGCGCACACCAAGGGTGCGGCGATCATCGCGGGGGAGTTCCCGGCACAGTTCGCACTCGACGGGCTGCGGAAGGACATCGGCCTCATCGCCGAGGCTGCGCGGGCGAACGACGTGTCCACCACGCTCCTCGACGCCCTCGGTCGCGTCTACGCCGACGCGAGTGCGGCCGGGCACGGCGGCGACGACATCGCGGCGGTCGGCACCGCCTTCTGAATCGACGCGCGAGTCGACGCGCGCGTCGACGCGTCAGTCGCGGCGGAGGAACCGTCGCAGCCGCGCCGTGAGCCGCCCCACGGCCTCGTCGTTCATGGTGTTCGCCAGGTCGAAGGCCTCGCGCGCCGGATCGGCCCCGCCCTGGATCCGTCGGAGTGCGGCGTCGGCGCGGGCCCGGGAGTCGAGTTCGGCGAACGGCATGTCGTCCTCGGGGTCGTGCGTGCCGCGAGGGTCCATGGACAGCAGGTTACGCGCGGCGGAGGGTGCGGGCGCCTGCGTCGACGTCGTCGACCACGCGGACCATCTCGTCGAGGAAGTCCACGACGACGGCCATCTCGTCGGTCGGCACGTGCTCGGTGACCTCGAGGGCACGGGCGTCGAGTTCCTCGATCACGCGGAGGGCATGGCCCATCGACGTCCCAGTCGCGGTGAGGATCACGCCGCGGCGGTCGATCGGGTCCTGGTGCCGCTCGACGTGGCCGCTGCGGACCAGTCGGTCGACGAGCGCCGAGGTCGACGCCGCCGTGATCTCGAGGCGCTCGGCCAGGTCCTTCGCGTTGACGGTCCGGCCGTCGTGCTCGGCGTCGATGAGGACCCGCAGCGCGAGCAGTGCGTTCTCGCCGATGCCCAAGGCTTCGCGAGCACGACGTTGCGCGGCACTCTCGGCGGTGCGGTACCGGCGGAGGGCGTTCAGGACGTCGACGGCGGTGACCGGGGAGTCCTCGTACCAGAACCCCGCGGTGCTGGTCAGGACCTCGGACGTCATCCTGCAATGCTAGACGCTCTAGTTAGATTGTCTAGCGAGGGGTCGGTATCGCGGCGGAGACCCAGGCCCGTGCGCGGACATCGGACACTGCAACACCCGTGACGCGGCTCCGAAACACTCCCGCAACGCCCGCTCGTTAGGTTCTGGGGATGCAGGAGCAGCCGTGCTGAGCCGACTCGCGGGGAACGTCTTCCACGTGGGGAGCGCGGTCGAGCGCACCGACGTGGTCGCACGCCTGCTCGACGTCTACGTCGCCCGACGCGAACCCGGCACCGTCGAGGACGACCGGGCCGTCGCTGCGGAGCTCCGTTCGGTGGTGGGGACCGCCGGACCGGCGAACGACGCCGACCGGTCCGCGACCATCGACGCCCTGGCGCTGGACCGCCACGAGCCGGCGTCCATCGCCGCCGCGGTCGCCGTCGCGCGGGACCACGCCCGTCGAGCCCGCGAGGTCGTCTCGAGCGAACTCTGGGACTGCCTCGACGTCACCCGTTCGCGCATGCCGCGCAAGATCGCCCCGGGCCGCGCGCACGAGTTCCTCGGCTGGGCTCGGGAACGGAGCGCCCTCGCGATCGGCGTGGTCGAAGGGGACGCCAGTCGCGACGAGGTCTGGGAGTTCTTCACCCTCGGCCGCTCCCTGACCCGGGTCGCCTCGACCGCCCGGCTACTCGCCTCGGGGTTGCTCGAACCGGACTCGGTCACCTCGTGGACGGCGGCGCTCCGGGCCTGCGGTGCGGGCGAGGCCTTCCTGCGTGGCCGGGACCACCATCCGGTACCGGACGACGCCGCGGCGTTCCTGCTCCTGGACGAGCACAGTCCGCGGTCGCTGCGCTTCACCGTCCGACGGGCCGCCGAGTGCCTGGCCGACGTGGCTCCGTCCTGCGTCGCGGAGGAGGTCGCGGCGTTCTCCGCCGCCCGCGACCGGCTCGAGGCCGTCCCGGCGGACGCAGCCCTCGGCGTCGTCGGCGATGCCGGCGACCGGCTCGCGGCTGCTGCGGACCGCGTCACCGCGGCGCTCGACGAGCGCGTCTTCGCGGTGACCGAACCCGCGCACTGATCGCGGCCCTGGAGCGGACCGGCGACGGCCGGGAGGCCCGTGGCGGGCCCGACCCGTGCCTCCCGTCCGCCACGCGAAAGCGTCAGAGCCCCGCCAACGGTTCGCGGAGATCTGTCGCTTTCGCGAGGTGGACGCTGCCGCGTCGCGGAGATCTGTCGCGTTCGCGGAGTGGACGCGTCAGACGGCGCTGGAGCGGTCGGCGACCGCCTCTTCGCGCTCGAGCTCCTGGCGGAGCGCAGCGCGCGACGCGCGAGTGCCGACCACCGGCATCGCGTGCGTGACCGCGAGGTGCAGGCGGGTGTCCGCGTCGTACCGGAGCCGGAGGCGCTGGAAGCGGACGAGCCAGACGATCGCGATGGCGAGCGCCACGAAGCCCGACGCTGCGCCGACCGCGATGGCCCAGCGGGGACCCCACGCGTCCGCGATGGCACCGACGATCGGGGCGCCGATCGGGGTGCCGCCGGCGAAGATCGCCATGTAGAGCGCCATCACGCGGCCGCGCATCGCGGGCTTGGTGGTGGTCTGGACCAGGGCGTTCGCGGTGGTCATGAAGGTCAGCGCCGCGAGTCCGACGAACACCAGGACGAACGCGAACGTCCAGTACGTGGGTGCGAGGGCGGCAGCCGTGCACGCCAGGCCGAAGCCTCCGGCTGCGAGCACCAGCGTGCGCATCCGCGGCTTGTCCCGGCGGGCGGACATCAGGGCGCCGAACACCGATCCGATCGCCATCACCGAGTTGAGCAGGCCGAACTCGCCGGCGCCCTGGTGGAACTCGACCCGGGCCATCGTCGAGGTGAAGATCGGGAAGTTCACGCCGAACGTGCCGACGACGAAGATCATGCAGAGCACGACGATGATGTCCGGCCGGGTGCGCACGTACCGGAAGCCGGCGACGATCTGCCCCTTGCCGCGGCCGGCGTGCACCCGCTCGGCGAGCTGCGCGGGGTCGACGAACCGCAGGGCGATGAGGACCGCCAGGAACGAGCCGGCGTTGATGACGAACACCCAGCCGGAGCCGATGGCGGCGATGAGCACGCCGGCGACCGCGGGGCCGATCAGGCGGGCGGCGTTGAACGAGGCGGAGTTCAGTGCGACGGCGTTCGCGACGTTCTCGCCCTGCACGACGTCGGAGACGAACGCCTGGCGGATCGGGGTGTCGAACGCGGCGACGATGCCGAGCGCGAGGGCGAAGCCGTACAGCGCGAGCAGCGTCGCGGTGTGCGTGAGGACCATGACACCGAGGCCCAGCCCGAGCAGGCCCATCAGTGCCTGGGTGAGCATGAGCATCTTGCGACGGTCGAAGCGGTCGGCGGCGAGGCCGGTGAGGGGGAGGAGCAGCAGCTGCGGGCCGAACTGCAGCGCCATCGTGATCCCCACCGCGACGGCGTCGTTGTCGGAGAGCTGGGTCAGGACGATCCAGTCCTGGGCGGTGCGCTGCATCCAGGTACCGACGTTCGACACCAGGGCACCGGCGAACCAGATGCGGTAGTTGCGTCCGGCGAGGGAGCGGAACATGGCGGTCACTGCTGGGCCAGCCTCCTCATGATCTCGGTGGCGTCGGCGAGGGTGGCGCGCTCGACGGGGGTGAGTGCGGCGAGCCGCGGGGTGAGCCAGCCGTCACGGCGGCGACGGGTCTCCTCGACGAACGCGGCCCCGGCCGGGGTGGCGCAGAGGACGACCTTGCGCCGGTCGTCGTCGTGGCCGCCCTTGGACACCAGGCCACGCTCGACCAGCACCGCGATGGTCTTCGTCATCGAGGGCGGGGTGACGCCGTCCTGGCGGCTCAGGTCGGCGAGGGTCATCGCGCCGTCGCGGTGGAGCCGGGCGAGCGCCGCGAACTGGGCGTCGGTGACCGTCGTGTCGGCCTTCTGCGCGCGGAGCGTCCGGGACAGCCGGTTCACGGCGATGCGGAGGTCGGTGGCGTCGGTCACAGGTCGTTAGCCTAGCTCATTAGTTCAGTGAACGAACTGGTTTTCGGGTGTACCGTTGTCCTGGACAACAGGTGTTGTTCAGAGAGAAGGAATCATGTCCGAGTTCGAGGGCAAGGTCGCCATCGTCACCGGTGGTGGCAGCGGCATCGGCGAGTCCGTCGCGAAGGAGCTCGCCGCGGCGGGTGCCACGGTCGTCGTCACCGACATCAAGCTCGACGCTGCCCAGCGGGTCGCGTCCGAGATCACGGAGGCCGGCGGCACCGCCAGCGCGTTCGAGGCCAACTCCGCCGTCGCCGCCGACAACGAGCGCATGGTCCAGTACGCCGTCGACACCTACGGCGCGCTGCACCTCGCCGTGAACAACGCCGGCATCGGCGCCGCCCCGCAGAAGATCGGCGAGTACGACATCGCCGCCTGGGACCGCGTCCGTGCGGTCGACCTCGACGGTGTCTTCTACGGCCTCCGCTACGAGCTGCCCGCGATGGTCGCCGCCGGCGGTGGCTCGATCGTGAACATGGCGTCAGTGCTCGGCACGGTCGGCATCGCGCAGAACGCCGCGTACGTCGCGTCGAAGCACGCCCTGGCCGGCCTGACCAAGGTCGCCGCGCTCGAGTACTCGGCGCAGGGCGTCCGCACGAACGCCGTGGGCCCGGGCTTCATCGACACCCCGCTGCTCCGCAATGCCATGACGCCCGAGGCCATCTCGGCGCTGGAAGCGGAGCACGCCACGAAGCGTCTCGGCACCGACAAGGAGGTCGCCGCGCTCGTCCTGTTCCTGCTGAGCGACAAGGCCTCGTTCATCACGGGCAGCTACCACCTGGTCGACGGCGGCTACAGCGCGCACTGACGTCGGGCGCGTAGGCGTTCCGGGCGTACTTGGTCGAAACGGGCGTACCTGGTCGGAAGTTTCGACCAGGTACGCCCGTTTCCGTTTCCCAGCGCGGGGGCGATGGGAAGGAACGTGCTAGTGGAACTGGGGGATCGTGAGCCAGATGCCCGCGAGCACGGCTGCCGCACAGACCGCGAAGCACAGGACGGCACCCGCCAGTGCTGCCGGCGGCGTGTGCCCGGACCGCGGGGTCTCCTCGGAGTACTGCGTGCGCTCGCCGCCGGTGTCGAGCGGCTGCCCGGTGCCGAGCAGCCGCAGGCCGAGCGTGTAGACGAGCACGATGCCCACCGCGGCCACGAAGCCGACGCCCGCGACCAGGCCGATGCTCGTGAAGTCGATCTCCATCGTCGTTCCCCTCAGTTCTGCGCGCCGGCCGGCTGCGGCTCGGCCTGGTCGGTGGGTTCGGTCGATCCGGCTGCGACGTCGTCGTGCGAGATCGGCTTGCGCTTGGCCAGGACGTAGAACGTGAGCCCGCCGGCCAGGGCGAGCACCGCCACCAGCACGAGGCCGACCGCCGAGGTCGAGGCGAGCCAGGTCGCCAACCCGCCGACCACCGCGGCCGCCGGCAACGTGATCACCCACGCGACGACGATGCGGCCGACGACCGACCAGTGCACGTCGGCGAGCTTCTTGCCGAGCCCGGACCCGATCACCGAACCGCTGGTGACGTGCGTCGTCGACAGGGCGAAGCCGAGGTGCGACGAGATGAGGATCGTCGCGGCGGAACTCGTCTCAGCCGCGAAGCCCTGCGGCGACTGCACGTCGGAGATCTTCTTGCCGACGGTCTGCATGATCCGCCAGCCGCCCGTGTAGGTGCCGAGGCCGATCGCGAGTCCGCAGGCCAGGATCACCCAGAGCGCCGGGCCCGTGCCGCTGTCCTGGTAGTTCGCGGCGATGAGCGTGAGCGTGATGACACCCATCGTCTTCTGCGCGTCGTTGGTGCCGTGCGCGAGCGACACCAGCGATGCCGAGACGGTCTGGCCGTGCCGGAAGCCCGTCGCCGCACCGTGCGTCGTGGCGTTCTTCGTGAGCACGTACGCCAGGTAGGTGGCCACCAGGGCGATGACCCCGGCGATGACCGGCGAGAGCAGCGCCGGCAGCACGACCTTCGACACCACCGTCGCCCAGTCCACCGAGTTCAGCCCGGCGCCGATGATCGATGCGCCGATCAGCCCGCCGAACAGCGCGTGCGTCGACGACGAGGGCAGCCCGAGGTACCACGTGGCGAGGTTCCAGAGGACCGCACCCACCAGGCCGGCGAAGATCATCGTGGGGGAGATGTGGACGCCGTCCTGGCCCTCGCGGATGATGCCCTGCGAGACGGTCTTGGCGACCTCGGTGGAGAGGAACGCGCCGACCACGTTGAGGACGGCGGAGATGAGCACGGCGGTCCGGGGCTTGAGCGCCCCGGTGGCGACCGACGTGGCCATGGCGTTGGCGGTGTCGTGGAACCCGTTCGTGAAGTCGAACACGAGGGCCACCACGATCACGAGCACGACGATGACGAGGACGTCCATGACCGGGACGGTAGGCCCGCCTCGAACCCGCTGCGTGAACGCCGGATGAACAGGTGCTGGGTCACCCGGTTCTGCGAAGATGGCAGCGTCTGCGAAACTGCGGGTGTGCCCACCTTCTCCGCAGCGCGAGGCGACGCCTCGTTCACCGACGCCCACGGCGTCGAGATCGTCTACTCGACCTGGCGAGCGGCGCGCCCCAAGGGCATCGTGCAGATCGCGCACGGCGTCGGCGAGCACGGGCTGCGGTACGAGCCGTTGGCGCAGGACCTCGTGCGTGCCGGGTACACCGTGCACGCGAACGACCACCGCGGGCACGGGCGCACCGGCCTCGGGCAGTGGGACGGCGACCACGCCAAGCTCGGACGGCTCGGCCCCGGCGGACTGCGCGCCGCGATCGCCGCCGTCGAGCAGATGGGGGAGGTCGCCCGTGCGGACACCCCCGGCGTGCCCCTGGTCCTGCTCGGGCACTCGTGGGGCTCGCTCATGGCGCAGCGGATCGTGAACAGCTCGTCGGAGTCGTGGGACGGGGTCGTGCTCTCCGCCACCGCCTACCGGCTGCCCGGCTGGATGAACAGCGGCGACCTCAACGCCCGGCACGCGGGCTCCGGTCCGACCAAGTTCGAGTGGCTCACCCGCGACCGGAAGATCATCGACGCGATGTCCGTCGACCCGCTCGCCGTCGAGGCCGACGTCATCGGCCTGTTCGGCCTGCCCGACACGCTCCGGCTGCTCGGGGTCCCGCGGCGAGGGATCCCGCACGACCTGCCGATGCTGCTGCAGGTCGGGTCCGATGACGCCCTCGGTGGGCCGCGGTCGGTCGAGCGGCTGGCGCAGGCCTACCGGCGGCGCGGACGACTGTCCGACGTCACGGTGCGGGTCTACGAGGGGGCGCGGCACGAGGTCTACAACGAGACGAACCGCGACGAGGTCGTGGCCGACCTCGTCGCGTGGCTGGACCGGGTGACGGCGCGCGCCGCGTCCTGAGACGGTACCGGCTGGCGGACGGGAGGCCCGTGGCGGCGCCGAGCCGCGCCTCCAGTCCGACAGGTGGCGGGCGTAGGCTCGACGCGTGCACGGTGAGTACAAGGTCCCAGGTGGAAAACTGGTCGTCGTCGACCTCGACGTGGTGGACGGGGACATCCAGGAGTTCCGGCTCGCCGGCGACTTCTTCCTCGAACCCGACGACGCGCTGCCGCTCATCGACGCGGCCGTCAACGGATTGTCGTCGACGACCGACGCCGCCGGCATCGCCGCGGCCGTGCGTGCGGCGCTCCCGGCCGACGCCGTGCTGCTCGGCTTCACACCCGAGTCCGTCGGGGTCGCCGTCCGCCGCGCGCTGTCCCGAGCGTCGTCGTGGCAGGACTACGACTGGCAGATCATCCACGAAGGCCCGATCAGCCCGAACGAGCACCTCGCGCTCGACCAGGTGCTGACCGAAGAAGTCGGCGCCGGACGTCGCGGTCCGACCCTGCGCATCTGGGAGTGGGACCAGCCCGCCGTCGTCATCGGGTCGTTCCAGTCGCTGAAGAACGAGGTCGACCCCGAGGGTGCCGAGAAGTTCGGCGTGCAGGTGGTGCGACGGATCTCCGGCGGCGGCGCGATGTTCATGGACGCCGGCGCCATCATCTCTTACTCGCTCTACGTCCCCGCCGACCTGGTGCAGGGCATGACGTTCGCGGACTCCTACGCCTACCTGGACGAGTGGGTGATCGAGGCGCTGAAGTCCCTCGGCATCGACGCGTACTACCAGCCGCTCAACGACATCACCTCGACCAAGGGCAAGATCGGCGGTGCTGCGCAGAAGCGTCTCGGCACCGGATCCCTGCTCCACCACGCCACCATGAGCTACGACATGGACGGCGAGAAGATGGTCCAGGTCCTGCGGATCGGGCGCGAGAAGATGAGCGACAAGGGGACCACGTCGGCCGCGAAGCGCGTGGACCCGCTGCGCTCGCAGACCGGGCTGTCCCGCGCCGAGATCATCGACCGGCTGATCGGCACGTTCACGAAGCTGTACGGGGCGACTCCCGGCGCGGTGACCGATGCCGAGCGCGAGAAGGCGCGGGAGCTGGTGCGCACGAAGTTCGCGACGAAGGAGTGGCTCGAGCGGGTGCCCTGAGCGGGCACTGCCGGTGAGCGGGCTCGTGGTGGGCGGCCGGAGCAGAGGGGGGACGCTCCGGCCGCCGCTCCACCAGTGTGACGACCGACTCCATGAACCACACGTGCGGATCATGAGAATCCCCCGCGCGGCTGATGTCGTGGCCGGATCGTCCACGTAGCGTCGCTCGCGTGAACTGGTTGATCTTCCTGGGGGCGGTGGCCGCCGTGGCCGTCGTGGTGTGGATCGCCGATCGCGTGGGGTGGATCGACCTGTCGAACAAGTCCACGCGCAGCGGCGGATCCGGAGGCATCGGCGGGATGCTGGACGAGGTGTTCGCGCCGACCCGCCACGAGACGCAAGCCGAGTACGAACGTCAGTCGCGCCTCCCGAAGGAGGCCCCGTCACCGGCGGACGACGACCACGACCTGCTCAGCGGCAGCGTGCTCATCAAGGTGCCGACGGTGCGGAGCGCCGGTCGGCACGAAGCGCGGATCGGGACGCACGACCTGTCGTACTGACCGGTGCTTGCGCGTCAGCGCGTCGTGAGCTCCTGGTAGTCCGGGTGCCGCTCGATCCACGCGCGGACGTAGCTGCACTGCGGCACGACCCGGAGGCTGCCGTCGCGCACGTCGTCGAGCGCGTGCTGCACGAGGATCGACGCGTGCCCGCCACCGCGGTGCGACGGGTCGACCTCGGTGTGGACGAAGCGGATCTCGTCGCCGTCGACCTCGTACGCCGCGAAGCCGATGACCTCGCCGTCCTCGACCAGGGAGTACTGCTGCTTGTCGGTGTCGTTGCGGACCTCGGGTGCTGCCATGCGCCGAGGCTACGCCGCGAGGCCGAGTCGCCGCTGGCTGCGCTGGCTGCGCTTTCAGCGCGGGGACCGGTGCGTCGCCGCTGGCTGCGCCACAATGGTCCCGTGCACACGGGAGACGACCGAGGCCCGGACCGCGTCGTCCTCGGCGACGCCCTCGACGTGACCCCGGCGCTCGCCGACGGGACGTTCACCATCGTGTATCTCGACCCGCCGTTCAACACGGGGCGGTACCAGCGGCGGCATGCTTCGTCCGCAGTACCGAGCGCCGACGGGCCGGTGATGGGGTTCCACGGACGGACCTACGAGCGGGTCCGCGGTGACCTGATGCGGTTCGACGACCGGTTCGAGGACTACTGGACGTTCCTCGAGCCTCGGCTGATCGAGGCCTGGCGACTCCTCACCACCGACGGCACCCTGTACCTGCACCTCGACTACCGCGAGTCGCACTACGCGAAGGTCCTGCTCGACGCGCTGTTCGGCCGCGAGTCGTTCCTGAACGAGATCGTCTGGGCCTACGACTACGGTGCCAAGTCCAAGTCGCGGTGGCCGACCAAGCACGACACGATCCTGGTCTACGTGAAGGACCCGTCGCAGTACTGGTTCGACTCGTCGGCGGTCGACCGCGAGCCGTACATGGCGCCGGGGCTCGTCACACCGGAGAAGCGCGAGCGCGGCAAGCTCCCCACCGACGTCTGGTGGCACACGATCGTGTCGCCGACCGGCAAGGAGAAGACCGGCTACCCGACGCAGAAGCCCGAGGGGGTGCTGCGGCGGATCGTGCAGGCCTCTTCGCGCGAGGGCGACTGGGTGCTCGACTTCTTCGCCGGCAGCGGGACGACCGGCGCGGTGGCGTCGGCGCTCGGGCGGCGGTACGTGCTGGTGGACGACAACCCGGCGGCGATCGACGTGATGCGGAAGCGCTTGCCGGGGGCGTCGTTCGAGGTGGCGGGTGCGTGCGCGTGGGGGGTGCGCGTGGGCGGGTACATGCGGGTGCATCGTGCGACGATCCACGAGGTGATCGACGCGTGTTCTGTCGGAACATGCACACGCACACGATGCGGGTGCATGCTGCGACGATCCACGAGGTGATCGACGCGTGGATCGTCGGAACATGCACACGCACCGAGGGCGCGCGCAGTGCGACATCCTCGACGTCGTACGACATCGAGGACCACGCAACCGCGCGCCCGCAACAGTTGCACGCGTGCAGAGACGACAAGGTCGACGTCGTGCGACGTCGACCTTGTCGTTCCGAGTCGGCAGGGCCGACCTGCGCCTGCGCCTACTCGGCCGAGTGCCGCCCGTGCGGGTGCGCGTCGTCCGCGTCGTCCAGCCGGGAGGCACGGCTCGCCTCCGCAGCGTCGGCCCCGGTCGCAGGGGCTCCGGCGTCCACCACCGGGGCAGCATGGGCAGCCCGGGTCCGGATGGCACCGGTCGTCGTCGGGGGTTCGTCCACGGGCGCGGCCGCCGAGTGGGCGCCGTGCGTCGTGGCGTCGGGCAGCGGCGCGCGAGTGCCGTCCGTGGCGACGTCGTTCGGTGGCACGTCGTTCGGCAGCACCGACACGTCCGATGATCCGGCAGCGCGAGCCGACCGGGGCTGTGCGGGCACGTCGGGCGAGGTCGGCACTGCCTCGGATGACGCGAGCGCCGCCGAACCCGATCCGGCGCCGGCAGCACCCGCGCCCGCACCGGCAGCCGCAGCGTCAGCGGTCCGTGCGGCGTCCGCCTGCTCCTGCAGCGCCGAGGTCTTGCGCAGCGGCGGCACCCGGAAGAACCAGGTCAGCACGAACGCGAGCAGGATCACCGCGAGGCCGACGTAGTACACGCGGACGGCCGAGTCGCTGAAGCCGACCAGGAACGGACGGGTGAGTCGCTTGTCCGCGCCGTTCAGGAACGAGGTGTCGCTCGTCGCCGCGGAACCGGATGAGCTCGCACTCGAGTCGCCGCTCTTCAGCTGCTTGATGAGCGTCGGGGCGACCTCGTCGACGACGTTCTCGCGCTGTGCCTTGTCCGAGTAGTCGACCTGCAGCGTGCCGTCGACGACGGTCGCGTTCGCCTTGGCCGCAGCCGTCTCGAGGGCCTGCTGCTCGGCGGCCGGCTTGGCGTCGTCGACCTGCTGGGCGATGACGGTGTCGGCTGCGGCGGCGGGGAGCTTGCCGGCCGCGACCTGCTGCTGCACGGCGGCGGTGACCTGCTTCGTGACGGCGGCGTCGGCGGCTTCCTTCGCCTGCACGGCGCCGTCGTTCAGGCCGTCCTGCACGTTCTTCTGCACGGGATCGACGATCTTCGTCCAGATCTGGTCCATCACGCCCTTGTTCTCGGACGCGTTCGCGACCGAGGGGGTGAGCGCGGCGTTGAGGGCGCTCTTCAGGTCGGTCTCGTTCTGCATCGCCGCGGTGATGTTCGTCGGCATCAGGGTGAACAGGACGGACAGCAGCACGGCGGTGCCCATGGTGCCGCCGATCTGCCGGAAGAACGTCGCGGCGCTGGTGGCGACGCCGATGTCCCGCGGGGACACCGAGTTCTGCGCCGCGAGGGTCAGCGTCTGCATGAGCTGCCCGAGCCCGAGGCCGATGCCGAACATGCCGAGCATCAGGAACCAGAGGGGGCGGTCGGCGGTCAGGAACGTCAGGACCGTGAAGCCGATGGCCGTGAATGCCGTGCCCGTGATCGGGAAGACCTGGTAGTTGCCGGTCCGCGAGATGATCTGGCCCGAGGCGATCGACGAGATCATCAGACCGAGCACCATCGGGAGCATCGCGAACCCGGACTCGGTCGGGGTGACGCCCTTCACGATCTGCAGGTACAGCGGGATGGTCAGCATCGCGCCGAACATGCCGAAGCCGACGAGCACGGACAGGATCGCGGACATCGAGAACACCCGCGAGCCGAACAGCTTCATCGGCAGGATCGCGTCGCTGCCCATCGCCCGTTCGACGATGATGAACGCGATCAGACCGGCTGCACCGATGCCGTAGCAGGCGAAGGCGCCGGGGGAGCTCCAGCCCCACTCGCGGCCCTGTTCGGCGATGAGCAGCAACGGCACGAGGGTGACGATGACGAGCGTCGCACCCCACCAGTCAATCCGGGGCTTGCCACGGTCACCGAACTTCGGCAGGTGCAGGAACGTCAGCACCATGAACAGCGCGATGACGCCGATCGGCACGTTGATCAGGAACACCCAGCGCCAGCCGGAGATGAAGAGCAGCTCGCTCGCGCCGGCGAAGACGCCACCGACGAGCGGACCGATCACGGACGAGATGCCGAAGACGGCCAGGAAGTAGCCCTGGTACTTCGCCCGCTCGCGGGGAGCGAGCATGTCGCCCATGATCGCCAGCGGCAGGGACATCAGGCCACCGGCACCGAGACCCTGCAGCGCACGGAACCCGGCGAGCATGAGCATCGAGGTCGAGAACGACGCGAGGAACGACCCGACGATGAAGATGCCGATCGCCGTGATGAACAGCGGCCGCCGACCGAAGATGTCGGAGAGCTTGCCGTAGATCGGCGTCGTCACGGTCGAGGCGATCAGGTACCCGGTGGTGACCCAGGCCTGCTGGTCGAGGCCGTGCAGGTCGTCACCGATGGTGCGGATCGCGGTGCCGACGATCGTCTGGTCGAGGGCTCCGAGGAACATCCCGGCCATCAGGCCGTAGATCACCAACAGGATCTGTCGGTGGTTCATCACGACGTTGGACGCCGTGGTGGGGGCCGCGGGTGCGGTCGCCGTCTGGGTCATGAGCAGGGTCTCCCGGTACCGATGCGCTGGCGAAACGATTTTTGCGCTGCCTGCAAAGTTACATCTGCCGCAAGTGCTCGGTTGCTCAGGAGCGGCTTCCTGTGTGGATCGGCAGTCACGGTACGCCCGGATCGCGGGCTCGGTGACGATCCCGGTCCACGGCCAGGAGGCCCGGCTCGGCCCCGTCAGACCGCTGCGGTCTCCACGACCCGGGTCACACCCCGTGCCGCCAGCGCCGCGGGGTCGGCTACGGTCCGGCTCGTCACGACGGTCACGGCCTCGCCGGCCGCGCGCAGGCGGTGCCAGCGCTCGAAGACCGGGCCGCCCGGTGCCAGGTCCGCCCGACGGATCGGCAGGTCGGCTGTGTCGACGTCGACCACCACGGCACTCGTCCGCGGGGTCGGGATCGGGGCGGAGCGCCGTGCGTCGGCGACGACCTCGGCGTAGCGCCGGCCGAGCGGCTTCACGCGGTTGTCGACGTCGAGCAGACCGAGCGAGTACTCCAGGTCCTTGAAGTCGCCCAGGTCGCGGGAGACGTCGTGGGAGCACCACCACGTGACCGCGTGGAGGCGTTCGGTCGTGAGGGCCGCGGCGACCGTGCGCTCGAGGAACTCGGGCATCTCGGACTCGGCGAGGTGCCGGTCGGGTGCCCCGACCTCCTGCAGCCAGACGGGCCGCTCGAGGTCGGTGGCGAAGGCGCGGGCGAGCTCGATCATCCACTCGGCGTGCCGGACGGACTCGTCGGAGAGTGCCCCGTACCGACCGGCCACCCCGTTGAAGATCCAGGAGTGCACGGTCGTGACGTCCCCGAGCCGGCTGGCGTGCGCCGGTACGAACGGGTGGCCGTCGCGGTACCAGAGGTGGTCGTTCTCGGAGTGCGTGACGACGTGCCGCGGGTCCTTGTCGTGGGGTGCGCCGAGCAGGGACTCGAGCCAGTGCGTCACCTGCGCGGTGTCGGCGGGCATCGCGGCGGGGTTCGGCGGCTGGAACTGGTTGAGCTCGTTGCCCAGGGTCAGCCCGGTGAAGTTCGGGCGGTCGCGCACCGCGTCGTACACGGCGGCGACGAGGGCGGCCTGCGCGTCGATCGCCGGCTGGTCGGTGAACATGTTGCCGTCGTGCCAGTTCACGAGCCACGCGGGGACGAAGTCGAATCCGGACATGTGCCCCTGGACGACGTCGACACTGGCGTCCAGCCCGAACTCGGCGGCGATGTCGACCACCAGGGCCACGTCGTCGAGGGCGCGTCGGCGGATGAGTGTGCGGTTCGGCTGCAGGGTCGGCCACAGCGGGAACAGCCGGACGTGGTCGAGGCCGAGGGTGGCGATCGCCTCGAGGTCACGGCGGATCGCGGATTCCTCCACCGACTGCCACTGGAACATCCAGTCGGTCGAGGGCACGTAGTTCACGCCGAAGCGCGTGGCGGTGGTCATCGGTCTCCTTCGATCAGGGAACGGTGGCGGCGGCTGGGGCGGGGCCGGTCGAGCCGCGGACGTGCAGGGCACGCCCGCCGACCTCGGCATCGGTGACCTCGTCGCCCCGGACGAGTCGTTCGACCAGGGCGACGGCGGTGCGGGCGGACTCCTCGACGGGGGCGTCCAGGGCGGTCAGCGACGGACGCACGATCGACGAGACCCACGAGTCCTCCCACGCGACGACGGACAGGTCCTCGGGAACGCGGACACCGAGCTCGGGGGCGTGCGCGATCACTTCGGCCGCGATCGCCTCGCCGTCCAGGACGATCGCCGTGGCGCGGTCCAGCCGGGCGAGCAGGTCGGCCACCGGGTCCTCGGCGTCGGCTCGCCACCCGAGCACGAGCGCGTCCACCCCCCGGCGCGCGGCTGCGGCGGTGAAGCGGGCGTCGCGGGCGCCGGTGTGCGCGAGCGCCGGACCGTCCCCGACGCGGGCGATCCGGCGGTGCCCGAGCGAACCGAGGTGGTCGAGCAAGGACTCGGTCGCGTCGGCGTCGCCCACCGTGACCGCCGGGACGGTGCTGCCGGCGATCGGTGCGCCGAGCATGACGGCCGGGGCCGCCAGGTGCTGCAGCATCGGGATGCGGGGGTCGTCGGTGCGGACGTCGACGAGCAGGAAGCCGTCGACCCGCTGCTCGGTCCACCACTGCCGGTAGACGGCGGCTTCGTCGTCGGCCTGCACGAGGGTGACGGACAGCGACCAGCCGATCGCGGCGAGGGGTTCGGTCAGGCCGGCGATCAGCCGCATCGTGAACGGGTCGCGCTGGAAGGTGTCGCGTGAGCGGGCGAGGACCAGTCCCAGGCTGTGCCCCGCGTTGCCGGAGAGCTTGCGGCTCGCCAGGTTCGGCCGCCAGTTCAGGTCGTCGGCGGCCTTGCGGATCCGGGCCGCGGTGGCGGCGGACACGTTCGGCCGCCCGTTGAACACGTGCGAGACCGCCGAGGTCGAGACGCCGGCGCGCTTGGCGACCTGCGCGATGGTCACACGGCGTCGGTCGACGGCTCCGGCAGTGGTGTCGCTCATGCCGTCGAGCGTAGAGGCTTGACCCCGTCGTGTAAAGCGGTATACGTTGCTCGTCACCTGAAGTACACCGCTGTACCAAATGCATCGCGATCGCTCCACCATCCACTGCCAGGGAGGCACCGTGACGGACGGCATCAGTAGGCGCACCCTCATCGGGGCCGGGCTCGGCGCCGGCATCCTCGCGCCGATCCTGGCCGGGTGCAGCGCGCTCACCCCGGCCTCGAGCGGCCCCGGCACGCTGAGCGTGCACACCCAGCTCAGCGGCGCGGTCGCGGGTGCGCAGACGTTCACGGACGTCGTCGCCGCCTACCGCCGCCGCACGGACCGCAAGGTCGCCCTGCTGTCGAACGGGTCCGACCTGCCGATCGTCTTCGAGACGAGTTCCCTCGCCGGCAAGGAAGCCGACGTCGCGATCGTGAACATGGTCGGGCGGACGTTGTCCTGGACGGGTGAGGACGCCACGATCGACGTCTCCCGGTACCTCGACGAGTGGGACCTGCGCGACAAGATCATCCCCGAGGCGCTCGAGGAGTGGACCGACGACCAGGGCCGGCTCCGGGCGTTCCCGTTCACCCGGACGAACTGGCCGGTGTCGTTCAACACGGCGCTGCTCGAACAGGCCGGAGTCAGCGAGATCCCGACGACCTCGGACGCGCTCATCGCCGCAGCCGACCGCCTGCGCTCCGCCGGCATCGGGCCGGTCACCGTCGGCGGGTCGGACTGGAGCGGGCAGAAGCTCCTCATGCAGGTGATCCAGGGGTTCGTGTCCCAGGACGAAGCGGCGAAGGTCTTCTCCACGGGCAGGATCTCGGAGAGCGCCGGTGCGGTCCGCGGCGTCGAGCACTTCGTCGAGCTCCGCGACGCCGGGGTCTTCGTGGACTCGGTGCAGGGGTTCACCTCGGACTCCGAACTGACGCAGTTCACCACGCGCAAGGCCGCGATCGTCCCCGCGATGTCCTCCGCCCTGGCGCTGGTGTCGAAGGAACGCGCGAGGGAGGTCACCGTGGGCGGCTGGCCGGTCCCCTCGCAGCACGCGGCCATCGCGCACCCGAGCGTCATCAAGAGCTACAACGGGCACGGCATCTGGATCAGCGAGAACGGCCGGGCGAAGCTCGACCTCATCAAGCCGTTCGTTCAGTACCTGTACTCGTCGGCGGTGACGACCGAGTTCGTCCTCGACTCCGGCCGCGACATGAGCCGGATCACCGACACCGTCAGCCGCGACTTCCCGCTCGTCGCCCAGGCGTCGAAGCTCACCGACGACCAGGTCACCCCGGTGATGCTGCCCGACCTGCTCGTGCCCGACTCGGCGTACGAGCCGATGATCCGTGCGACCAGCCTGGCGTACGGCTCGGGCACCTCGGCCGACCGCATCATCGACCTCTTCGAGCGCGCCTACACGGCCGCCTGACCCACCCGACCCTGCGAGAAGGAGCTCCCCATGGCAGTGCTCGTCGAGGAACCACCCGTCCGGTCGGCGTCGACCCCGCCCGGGCCCGCCCGCCGCGGATCCCGCGCCGTCGGCAGCACCCGCGGCAGCTTCCCGACCTTCGCGATCCCGGCGCTGGTCTGGTACGGCCTGTTCATGATCGGGCCGGTCGTCGCGATGATCGTGATCGCCTTCCTGAGCTGGCCCGGCATGCTCGTCTCGCCGACGTTCGCGGGGCTCGACAACTTCCGGGTGCTGTTCTCCGACGAGACGTTCTGGGCCGCGGTCCGGAACAGCACGGTGCAGATCGTGGTGGGGTTGCCGATCATGATCGTGCTGGCGTTCCTGCTCGCCTTCCACGTCGTGCAGAAGCCGCGCGGGCACAAGGTGCTCCGCTACCTGCTCTTCATCCCGGCGCTCATCTCGGCACCGGCCACGGCGATGATGTTCTACGCGATGCTCAATCCCGACGGCCTGGTCAACGGGGTGCTCGCGACGCTCGGCATCGGCGGCAAGGCCTGGCTGGCCGACCCCGCGACCGCCCTCGGCGCGCTCATCGTCGTCGACCTGTGGGCCGGCATCGGGTACTCCGCGGTGCTCATCGCGAGCCGGCTCGACGGCGTCGACACCGAGGTCGTGCAGGCCGCCCGCATGGACGGCGCCGGATCGTGGCGGCTGGCGTGGGGTGTGTACTGGCCGATCGCCCGCGACTTCATCGGGGTGGTGGCGATGCTGCAGTTCCTGTCGATGCTGTTCAGCTCCGCGCAGAACGTGCTCTTGCTGACCCAGGGCGGCCCGGGCACCGCGACCACGACGCTGTCGTACCTCGTGTACCAGAAGGCGTTCGTCGACACCGACCTCGGCTACAGCCAGGCCGTCGGCGTCGTCCTGTTCGTGCTCGGACTCGGCGGGATGTTCGTCATCCGCCGGGTCCTGCGCAAGACCCACTGACCGTGACACCCCTGACCGACCGCCCCTGACCGACAGACCCCGGGAGACCACCATGGCGAAACCCACCGCCGGCATCCGGCTGCGAGACCGGATCGGCTCCATCACGAGCGGCACCGTGGCGTGGATCTACGCCGCCCTGCTGATCCTGCCCTTCTACTACTTCGTGGTGTCGTCGTTCAAGGACAACGACGGCATCTTCGAGTCCCCGTTGGCGCTGCCCGCGTCGTGGGACCTGTCGAACTTCACCGAGGCGATCCGCCAGGCCTCGCTCGGACCGGCCATCGCGAACTCGGCGATCACGACGGTGGCGGCCCTGGTGCTGACCCTCGTCCTCGCGCTGCCGGCGTCGTTCGCCCTCGCCCGGGCCACCGGCCGCGCCGGACGGATCGTCGAGGGACTCTTCTCGCTCGGGTTCCTCATCCCGTCGTTCGCGGCGCTGTTCCCGACGTTCCTGCTCGCCGCCGGGATGGGGCTGTTCCACACCCGGACGTTCCTCGTGCTCCTGCTGCCGGCGACCGCGATGCCCCTGGCCGTCGTGATCCTGACGCAGTTCATGCGGACGATCCCGCGCGAGCTGGAGGAGGCCGCGTCGATGGACGGCGCCTCGGCGTGGCAGGTGATGCGCCAGGTGTACCTGCCGATCTGCATCCCGGGCATCGCCACGGTGCTGCTGCTGAACTTCCTGTCGTTCTGGAACGAGTACCTCTACGCCCTGGTGCTCATCGGTCCGGACACCGCGCAGCGGACGATCCAGGTGGCGCTCCCGACGCTGAAGGTCGATGCCGGCACCGACTACGGGATGCTCATGGCCGGCACGTTGTTCACGCTGCTGCCGGTGTACCTCGTGTACTCGATCCTGCAGCGCCAGATGCAGCGCGCCCTGGTCTCCGGAGCGATCAAGGGATGACCGAGCACCCGACCGCGCACCCGACCGAGCACCAGACCGCGACGAGCCTCGACGTCCGCGCCCGCATCGGCCAGCTCAACCAGCGCCTCAAGGGCTGGGAGGCAGTCCGCTGGGTCGACGGCCGCCCGCGGATCACCGACGTCCTGCGCGCCGAGGTCGACCGGTGGGGCGGGATCGGCGCGGTCTACGGCGTGCTCCGCGCCGACCCCTGGTCCGGCGTGCACTGGGGCAACGGCATCCCGCCCGAACGCTCCGCCGAGGCCTACGCCGCCGTGCAGGACCACGTCGTCGCGCACAGTGACGGCGGCGTCCCGACGCTCTTCGTGGAAGAGGTCCCGCACGGGCTGCAGGCCCTCGGCGGCACGACGGTGCCCGTGAACCTCGCGCTCGGCGCCGCGATGGACGAGCAACTCGTCGAGGACCTCGCGGCCGCGGTCGCCGCCGAGGTCCGCGCCCGCGGTACCCACGTCGCCCTCGTCTCCGGGCTCGACGTCCTGCGCGATCCCCGGTGGGGTCGGAGCGAGGAGTGCTGGTCCGAGGACGCCGCGCTCGCCGCGATCATGGTCGCCGCCACCGTCCGGGGCATGCAGGGCGGCGGTCCGGGCACGATCGACGACCGACACGTCGCGGTCGTCGCGAAGCACCTGGCCGGGCAGGGCGCCGGCATCGGCGGGCGGAACGGCTCCGGTGCTCCGATCGGCCGCCGCGAGCTCGCCGAGGTGCACCTGCCGCCGGCGCTCGCCGCGGCACGCGAACACGTCGCCGGGTTCATGGCGGCGTACAACGACGTCGACGGGGTGCCGTGCTGCGGCAACCGCGACCTGCTCACCACCACGATCCGCGACACCTGGGGCTGGGACGGGCTCGTGATGGCCGACGGCACCGCCATCGACCGGCTGCGCGACGTCACCCCCGATCCGGCCTCGGCGGCTGCGCTCGCGCTCCGTGCCGGGGTCGACCTGAGCCTGTGGGACGAGTCCTACACGCACCTCGACGAGGCACTGGACCGGGGCCTGATCAGCACCGACGACCTCGACCAGGCGGTGGACCGCGTGCTCGCCCTGAAGCGCCGCGTCGGCCTGCTCGCGACACCGACAGCACCACCAGCGACACCTGCAGCTGCACCTGCACCAGCACCCGGCCCGGCCGAGAACGCCGAGCCACTGGAACGCGCGACCATCGCGCTCGCCGAACGTGCCGCTCACCGCGCCGTGGTCGCCCTGGGCGGAGCGCTGCCCGCGATCGCACCCGACGCCGTCGTCGCCGTGGTCGGCCCGAACGTCGACGACGTCGACGCCCTGCTCGGCGACTACTCACCTCCGCGGCCGCCCGACGACCCCGGTGCGTCCACCGTCCGCTCCGCCCTGGAGGCCCGGCTCGGCCCCGCCCGGATCCGCACCGCCCGGGGCAGCGGGCTCCGACAGCCCCTGCCGGGCCCGGACGGGCTCCTCGCGGTCCGCACGGCGCTCCTCGGCGCCGACGTGGCGGTGGTGGTGCTCGGCGGCTCGAGTCGTCGCGCGTACGACGACGGCTTCGAGGACAACGGCGCCGTCAGCGGTCCGGCACCGGACACCACGAACGGCGAGGGGGTCGACCTGGCCTCGATCGCCGTGCCCGACGCGCAGCTCGACGTGCTCCGCGCCGCCCGCGAGAGCGGTCTGCCGGTCGTCGCGGTCGTCGTCGACGGTCGACCACGTGTCCTGACCGAGGTGCTCGCCCTGGCCGACAGCGTGCTGGTCGTGCCGTTCCCCGGGCCCTCCGGTGGTCGAGCCGTCGCGGACGTGCTGTTCGGCGCCCCGGCCGAGGGACGACTCCCCGCGACGTGGCCCGGCGCCGAAGGCGTCCTGCCCGTGGCGCACGACGAGCGCCTCGAGACGGCACGCGGCTACGTCGACGTGACCAGTCGCTCGACCGTGACCGGTGCACCCGGGCCGGGTGGCGGGGTGGACGTCCGCCTGGCGGAGGGGAGCGACGCGGTGACTGCTGTGCGCCTCCTGGCCGGGGGGACGGTGACCGTCCCGGTGACGGTGCGCAACACGTCGGACGCACCCCGTCGGGTCTCGGTGCCCCTGTGGGGGCGGCGGCGTGAACCCGGTGTCCGTCCGCGGCGACGACGACTACTCGCCCTGGTGACGGTCGACGTGCCCGCCGGTGGGACCGTCGACACCGTGTACGCGCTCGGACTCGATGCGCTCGGCACGTGGGACGCTGGTCTCCGGCTCGGTGCACGGCCGCTCGAACTCGACTGCTGGACGGACGACGTGCTCGATCCACCCGGGTCGACGCGGACCGTCCGCGTCACCGACGGACAGGAGTCAGTGCGATGGGTGTCGTGACGCAGACGCAGCTCGAGGAGATCACGCCGACGCTGGTGGCGGCCGCCGACCGGGTCCGGGCCGCGGTCGGCACCGAGGTCGGCGACCGCGTTGAGCGCGCGCTCGTCCGCACGCTGCGGGACACGATCTCGCTCGACGACGACGGCGCCTTCGTGATCACGGGGGACATCCCGGCGATGTGGCTCCGCGACTCGACGACGCAGATGACGCCGTACCTGCGGTTCGTGGCGGACGACCCGGCGCTCGCGGAGCTGCTCTGGGCGGTCGTGCGGCGGCAGTTCCGGCTGATCGAGCACGACCCCTACGCGAACTCGTTCAACCGCGAGCCGAACGGCGCGCACTACGACCCCGACGACCTGAACGCCGACCCGCTGGTGTGGGAGCAGAAGTACGAGGTCGACAGCCTGGCCTACCCGGTGACCTTCGCACACGCCCTGTGGCGGTCGACCGGGTCGACCGCGGTGCTGGACGAACGGGCGCACCGGGTGTTCCGGACGATCGTGACGCAGTGGCGGACCGAACAGGACCACGACGCCTCGGCCTACCGGTTCGTGCGCGACGGGGCGATCCCGACCGAGACCCTCGCGCGCGACGGCCGTGGCACCCCGGTCGCGGTGACGGGCATGACGTGGTGCGGGTTCCGCCCGTCGGACGACGCCTGCACGTACGGCTACAACGTGCCGGCGAACCTGTTCGCCGCCGAGGCGCTGCTCGCCGTCGCCGCCATCGCGCGGGACGTCTGGTCCGACTCCGGCCTGGCGGACGACGCCGACGTGCTGCGCGCGAGCATCCTGGACGGCGTCCGGCAGCACGGCGTCGTGCCCGGGCCGGACGGCGAGGACGTCTACGCCTACGAGGTCGACGGGCTGGGCGGCGTGCTGCTCATGGACGACGCGAACACCCCGTCGCTGCTGTCCCTGCCGTTGTCGGCGCCGTCGGTGCTCGACGACTCGGTGTGGGCGGCGACGCGGGACTTCGTGCTGTCACCGGCGAACCCGTACTGGTTCAGCGGCACCGCGGCGGCCGGCATCGGCAGCCCGCACACGTTGCCGCAGCGGGTGTGGCCGATCGCCCTGGCGGTCGAGGGGCTGGTTTCCGGGTCGCCGGCGCGCCGCCGGGAACTGCTCGACGTGCTCGTGGCGACCGACGGCGGGACCGGCGACATGCACGAGTCGTTCGACGTCGAGGACCCGGCGCAGTTCTCGCGCCCGTGGTTCTCGTGGGCCGACGCGATGTTCTGCGAACTGGCACTGGCGGCGGCCGAGGACTGAACCTCGACCGCCGCCAGTGCGGGTCCTGCGGGTGACCGACTAGGCGCCGAGTGCGGCGTCCACGATCTCCTTGGCCTCGCGCTGCACCTGCTCCAGGTGCTCCTGCCCGACGAAGCTCTCGGCGTAGATCTTGTAGACGTCCTCGGTGCCGGACGGTCGTGCGGCGAACCAGGCGTTGTCGGTGACGACCTTGACGCCGCCGACGGCCGCGTCGTTGCCGGGGGCCTTCGACAGCTTGGCGGTGATCGGGTCGCCCGCCAGGGTCTCGGCGGTGATGGCGTCGCCGTCGAGCTTCGACAGGCGTGTCTTCTGCTCCTTCGAGGCCGCGGCGTCGACGCGCTGGTAGACCGGGTCGCCGAAGCGCTCGGTCAGCTCGACGTACAGCTGCGAGGGGGTCTTGCCGGTGACGGCGACGATCTCGGACGCCAGGAGCGCCAGGATGATGCCGTCCTTGTCGGTGGTCCACGCCGTGCCGTCGGTGCGCAGGAACGACGCTCCGGCGGACTCTTCGCCACCGAACGCCACGGAGCCGTCGATCAGGCCGGGCACGAACCACTTGAAGCCGACCGGGACCTCCCACAGACGGCGCCCGAGCGATTCTGCGACGCGGTCGATGATGCTCGACGACACCAGGGTCTTGCCGATGGCGGCGTCGTCGCGCCAGGCCGGACGGTGCGCGTAGAGGTACTCGATCGCGACGGCGAGGTAGTGGTTCGGGTTCATCAGGCCGCCGTCGGGCGTGACGATGCCGTGCCGGTCGGAGTCGGCGTCGTTGCCCGTGAGGACGTCGAACTCGTCCTTGTGCGCCAGGACCGAGGCCATGGCCGAGGGGCTCGACGGGTCCATCCGGATCTTGCCGTCCCAGTCGAGTGTCATGAACGACCAGGTCGGGTCGACGTCCGGGTTCACGACGGTCAGGTCGAGCCCGTAGTGGTCGCGGATGAGGTTCCAGTACGGCAGCGATGCGCCACCGAGCGGGTCGGCGCCGATCTTCACCCCGGCACGCTTGATCGCGGCGATGTCGATGATGTTCTCGAGGTCGGCGACGTAGGTGTGCAGGAAGTCGTAGCGGTCCGGGGTGGCGTGCTCGGTGCGCTGCACCTCGGCGTTGCCGCCCTCGATGATCGCGTTCGCCCGGTTGGCGATCCAGCTCGTGGCGTCGCTGTCGGCGGGGCCGCCGTGCGGCGGGTTGTACTTGAAGCCGCCGTCGCGGGGCGGGTTGTGGCTCGGCGTGATGACGATGCCGTCCGCCGTGTCGGGGTTGCCGGCGCGGTTGTAGCGGATGATCGCGTGGCTGAGCGCGGGGGTCGGCACGTAGCCGTTGTCGCTGTCGGCCAGGACGTGCACGCCGTTGGCGGCCAGGACCTCGAGCGCGGTGCGCTCGGCGGGGCCGGACAGGGCGTGGGTGTCGCGCCCGATGAACAGCGGGCCATCGGTGCCCTGCGACTGCCGGTACTCGACGATCGCCTGCGTGATCGCGGCGATGTGGGTGTCGTTGAAGGCGGAGTCGAGCGAGGAGCCGCGGTGGCCGGAGGTGCCGAACACGACCTGCTGCTCGGCGATGGAGACATCGGGCACACGGTCGTAGTAGGCGGCGACGAGCGCGTCGATGTCGACGAGGTCGTCTGCGGTCGCGGGGGTGCCGGCGCGGTCGTTCATGGGTCCATCCTGGCATCGCGCACCCGGACGCGTCCGGCCGGCGCACAGCCGGGGCCGCAGAGCGCGGCCGGAGCCGTGTCCGCCGACCGGGGCGACGGCGCGGCTCAGGCGGTGCGGAGGGAGCCGGTCGCCGTGCGGAACGAGCCGGTGGCCGTGCGGGTGGAGGCGGTCCAGGTGCCGGGACGCGACCGCTGCACGTCGGTGAAGCGCCCGAGGCGTCCGGTGATCGGCGCGCCCGTGTAGGTGCCCACCGATTCGGTGGAGCGGGTGCCCGTGAAGGACGCGCGCTCGTCACGGTCGCGGAGTCCGGACACGAAGGTGCCGCCGAGCGGGAAGGTGCTGTTCGTCATGCGCTCGACCGTACGTGACTGTCTTGCATGATGCAAAACAAGTGCACGAACGTGCGTGATCAGGCCATGAGCTCGCAGAAGCTCCGGCCCGCGACCGTCCAGCTCTGCCGCGCCACGAGGCCGGCGTCCGCCGCGTGCCGGTGCAGCGCGTCGAGTCCGACCTCGGCCCAGGGGAACCCGGCGCTCTCGTGGCCGTCGGCGTCCATCACTCGTGCGGTGTACACCCGGTCGGCCAGCGGGTCGGGGTTCGTCTCCACGATGACCCGGCCACCGGCGCGGACGATCTCGCCGCAGCGCTCGAGCAGGGCGGCGGGGTCGCCACCGATGCCGATGTTGCCGTCGATGACCAGGGCGGTGTCCCAGTGCCCCTCGTCGGGGACCGCGTCGAACACCGACCCCTGGATCGCGGTGCCACCGGACCGCTGGGCGATCGCCACGGCCTCGGCGGAGACGTCCACGCCGAGTGCGGGGATGCCGCGGTTGCGCGCGGCGACGAGCATCCGCCCGGGGCCGCAGCCGATGTCGATCACGGGGCCGTCGGCGTCGTCGAGCAGCGAGCGGTCGACCCGGTCGGCCGCGGCGCTCCACCGGCCGACGTCCATCGTCGTGACGACGTCGGGGCGGTCCGGGTCGGTCAGCCGGAGCCGTCCGTCCGAGCGCAGTGCCCGGGCGTAGGGCTCGCCGCCGCCGGCGCCGAAGGAGACGGGTGCGTGCATGGTCATCGGAGACTCCCCACGGTCTCGGCACGGAGTGCCTGGGTGAAGCCGGAGTCCGGCGCGAGTTCGGCGACGCGTTCGGCGTCGGGCATCGTGTCGACGTCGAGCAGCTCGCCGAGGATCCCGACGTCGAGGCCGGCGTCGGTCAGACGTGCGAGCTGGACGGCGCCGGTGTCGTCCTGCGACATCGGGACGCCCCGGAGCAGGTCGCCGGTCGGGGCCTGCAGGTACAGCGACCAGAAGCCGCCGTCCTCGGCGGGGCCGAACCACGCGTCGCGCTCGGGCCGGTCGAACACCGGGGCGAGCGCGTCGGTGGACACCTGCGGGGTGTCCATTCCGACGAGCAGCAACGGGCCGTCGATGGCGTCGAACAGGAACCCGAGGCGCTCGTCGAGCCCGCCGCCGGGCTGGTGGAGGACGTCGAAGCCCTCGGCCGACTCCGGGACGACGTCGCCGTCGAAGAACAGCACGCGGCGCTCTGCGGGCAGGGCGCGGACGGTCGACAGGGTGTCGGCGAGGCTCGCGGACGCCACACGGGCGGCACCCTCGGGTGAGAGCGCCGGGGTCAGGCGGGTCTTCACCTTGCCGGGCAGGCACTCCTTCGCGACCACGGCCACGGTGATGCCGGCGGTCATGCGCGCGTCCCCTCGACCGAGGCGGTGACGGGTGCGGAGTCGGGCCGTGCCGTGGAACCGGTCGCGGCGGTGGAGCCGGCCACGTGGCGGACGGACGCCGGTGCGACGACCCGGACACGGGCCTCCCGGCGGTACGCGCGCAGCAGGCGGGTCATGTCGCGGACCGCGTTGATCGTGCCGCGGAGCGTCCCGGTCACCTTGCTGTCGCCGATGCGCTGCGCGTAGCCGATGTCGGACTCGTCGACGCGCCAGCCGGCCGCGTGCGCGGCCAGGACCATCTCGAGCGGGTAGCCGCTGCGGCGGTCCTGCAGGTCCAGGGCGACGAGGTCCTCGCGGCGCATGACGCGCATCGGGCCGAGGTCGCGCAGGCGGTAGCCGGTCGCACGGTGCATCAGGACAGCGAGGACGCGGTTCGCGAACCGTGCGTGCGGCGCCCAGGCGCCCGTGCTCGTCGGGACACGTCGTCCGAGCGCCAGGTCGACGCGGCCGCTCGCGACGCGGTCGACGAGCGGCGGCAGTTCGGCGGGGTCCATCGAGGCGTCCGCGTCGCAGAAGGCGACGAAGTCGGCGGTGGCGGCCGCGACGCCCGCGGCGCAGGCGGAGCCGAAGCCCTTCACCGGTTCCGTGACGACGAGGGCGCCGTGGGCGCGGGCGACGTCGGCGGAACCGTCGGTCGAGCCGTTGTCCACCACGATCGCGCGGTAGCCCTCCGGGAGGCGTGCGATCACCTTCGGCAGGGCATCGGCCTCGTCGAGGCACGGGAGGATGACGTCGACACTCATGTCCGTCATTCGGTGCCGGTCGTCAGATCGACGGGTCTGTCCTGTCATGCACTCGACGTAACACGACGACGCGCGCCGGGGTACAGGAAATCTGTACCCGCTGGTCAGTCAGCGCACTGTTTCGGCGCGGGGTCCCCAGAACGGGGGACAAGCGGACGGGAGGCCCGTGGCGGGCGTTCGTGTCCGGTCGCGTCCGGCGTGTGGTCGCGCTGGGCGCGGTGCGCGCGGTGCGCGCGCTTCGTGAGCAGGAATGGTCGGGTCTCGTCCGGTGACCCGACCATTCCTGCTCACGAAGTGGGGCTACTGGACGGCACTCCGGAGGGGAGCGGTCGCGAAGTCGCGCATGCCGGCCGCGAAGTCGACCTCGGCGCGCCAGCCGAGCTCGTCGGCGATGCGGTCCGAGCTCGCCGTGACGTGGCGGACGTCGCCCAGGCGGTACTCGCCCGTGACGACCGGCTGGGGGCCGTCGGGGCCCGCGATCGCCGCGGCCATGTCGCCGATCGTGTGCACGACGCCGGACCCGACGTTGTACGCGCGGAACGAGTCGGCGGGCAGGTCGGCGGTCGCGGCGATCGAGGCGACGTTCGCTCCGGCGACGTCGTCGACGTGCACGAAGTCACGACGCTGGGCGCCGTCCTCGAAGACGCGGGGAGCCTCGCCGCGGGCCAGCGCCGAGCGGAACAGTGACGCGACACCGGCGTAGGGGGTGTTCGCGGGCATGCCGGGTCCGTAGACGTTGTGGTAGCGGAGCGCGATCGCCCGGCCGCCCGTCGCGCGCGCCCAGCTCGAGGCCAGGTGCTCCTGCGCGACCTTCGTCTGCGCGTACACGTTGCGGGGGTCGAGCGCGGCGGACTCGTCGATCAGGCCGGGCAGCAGGGGGTGACCGTCCGGGCCGATCGGGTCGAAACGACCGGCGTCGAGGTCCTCGCGGCGGCGGGCCGGCGGCCGGACGGGCTCGCCGTCGGACGTCGTGTACGCGCCCTCGCCGTAGACGACCATCGAGCTCGCGACGACGAGTCGACCGATGTCGTGCCGGTCCATGCCGGCGAGGACGTACGCGGTGCCGGCGTCGTTCGACGAGACGTAGTCGGGGGCGTCCTGGAAGTCGACGCCGAGGCCGACCTTGGCGGCCTGGTGGCAGACGACGTCGACGCCGTCGAGCGCGGCGTCGAGCGAGACCCGGTCGCGGACGTCGCCGTGCACGAACTCGATGCCCTGCTGCTGGTGGGCGCGCACGACCTCGCCGGGGTCGCCGTGGACGTCGTCGCGGAGGGAGTCGAGGACGCGGACCTCGTGGCCGTCGGCCAGCGCGCGGCGGACGATCGCGGAGCCGATGAAGCCGGCGCCGCCGGTGACGAGCAGGCGCGTCATACGGTGGGTCCCGGGGTCGCGGCGGTGGGCTGGGTCTGCATGATGCTGGCGCTGGCGCTCGCCGGGACGAGTTCGCGCGGCGTGAAGTCGGCGGGGATCGCGCCGACGATCCCGCCGATGGCGCGGACGATCACCTCGTTGGCGCGGGCGAGACGCTCCATCACGAGGGCGTGGGTGACGGGTGCGCCGGCGTCGTCGGCTGCGTCGCCCGTGGCCGCTGTGCCCGCCGTGGCCGCTGCGTCCGCCGTGGCCGCGTGGGCGGCTGCGGCTGCGGCTGCGGCTGCGGCTTCGTCCTCGGTCGGGGCCAGGCCGGCGTCGGCGTCGGTGACGAACGACAGGTTGACGGTCGCGATGCCGAGCTCGGCGGCGAGCGGGACCTCGGGGGTCATCGTCATGTTGATGGTGTGGCCACCGGCCTCGCGCAGCCAGACGGACTCGGCGCGCGTCGAGAAGCGGGGGCCCTGGATGACCACGCACGTGCCGGTCGGACGGAACGGCACGTCGAGTGCGGCGATCGCGTCGACGGCTGCGCGCCGCAGCGTCGGGTCGAACGGGTCGGCGAACGACAGGTGCTGGACGTCGTCCTCGAAGAACGTGTCCGCGCGGCCGAAGGTGCGGTCGATGAGTTGGTCGGTCACGACGAAGGTGCCCGGGGCGTAGTCGGGGTGCAGACCACCGACGGCGCTCGAGGACACGATCGCGCGGACGCCCAGGGAGCGGAGCGCCCAGAGGTTCGCGCGGTGGTTGATGCGGTGCGGGGCGACGGAGTGCTCACGACCGTGCCGGGTGAGGAACGCGACCCGACGGCCGGACATCGTGCCGATGCTGATCGGGCTCGACGTCGGGCCGAACGGCGTCGGCACGTCCAGCTCCTCGGCGGTCCCCTCCTCGAACAGCTGGTAGAGGCCGGAGCCCCCGATGACACCGATCGTCACGGCTTCGTCGTTCTCCACAGGTCCTCCGAAAGGTCGTCGGCGCGGTCTGCGCGCTGGATACGCTACTGACGCCGGCCCCGGACGAACCGGGAGCGGCGACACCATCCCTGTTCGGAGGCACCTGTGCGAACGATCGGTCAGCACCGCGACGACCTGGCAGCGCTGCTCGCGCCGGTCCTGGCGGGCCTCGGGGCTGCGTCGTGGCGGATCGACGACCTCGCCGTCGACGGCCGTGCCGGTCACGGGCACCGCGTGCTCGCTGCACCCGTCGCTTCACCGGTCCCGTTGCCGCCCTTCGACAACAGCCAGATGGACGGCTTCGCGGTCCGGGTGGCCGATGCCGGGCAGGACGTCCGGGTCGTCGCGCCCATCCCCGCCGGGGTCGTCCCCGCACCGCTCTCCTCCGGCACAGCGGCACCGATCATGACCGGCGCGCGGATCCCCGACGGCGCCGATGCCGTCTTCCCGGTGGAGGCCACGTCGCCGGGGTCCTTCCCGGCTGCGCTCGACCTGGGGCACGTCACGGTGCCCGCTGACCTCGTGCCGGGCACCTTCGTGCGAGCGACCGGCAGCGACCTGGCCCTCGGTGCGTCCATCGCTCCGACCGGTGCGCCGATCACCCCCGCCCTGCTCGGCGCGCTCGCAGCCGCCGGAGTGTCCACCGTGCAGGTTCGTCGACCGCTACGGGTCCTCGTCGTGTCGACGGGGTCCGAACTGCAGGGCGCGGACACCGACGCGGCGACGATCGGTGACGCGAACGGCATCGCGCTGCAGGCGGCGCTCGCCGAGATCGGTGCTTCGTCCCGCACGGTCCGGGTCCCCGACGACGTCGACGCGTTCGTCACCGAGCTCGACGACGCCGTGGGGGACTGGGCCGACCTCGTGCTCACCACCGGGGGCATCAGTGCGGGCGCGTACGAGGTCGTGCGGCAGGCACTCGAACCCCGCGGGCTCGCCGTGACCCCGGTCGCGATGCAGCCCGGCGGACCGCAGGCGTTCGGCAGCGTGGAGCTCGCCGGTCGACCGGTGCCGGTGGTGTCGTTCCCCGGCAACCCGGTGTCGGCGCTCGTCTCGTTCGAGGTCTTCCTCCGTCCGCTGCTCGCGCCCCTCGTCGGGCTGCCGGCCGACCGTCCCGAGCTGCACCTGCCCGCTGCTTCGGCTGCGCAGTCACCGGGTGGCAAGCACCAGGTGCGGCGTGGCCGGGTGGCCGACGGGGTCGTCCACTTCGTGGGCGGACCGAGTTCCCACCTGCTCGCGCACTACGCCGCCGCCACGCACCTCGTGCACGTCCCGGTGGGGGTCGACGCCGTCGAACCCGGTGACGTTCTGACCGTCTGGAGCCTCCGATGACCGAACCCGTCCACACGTCCGATCAGGTCGATCCGTCCGACGCGGCCGAGCTGTCGCACGTCCGCGCCGACGGGTCCGCGCACATGGTCGACGTGTCCGCGAAGGACGTCACCGACCGCTCGGCGACCGCCACCGCCACACTCGTCACCCGGCCCGACGTCGTCGCTCGCATCCTCGACGGCTCCTTGCCGAAGGGCGAGGTCATCGGCACCGCCCGCATCGCCGCGATCATGGCCGTGAAGAAGACCTCCGACCTCATCCCGCTCTGCCACCCGCTCCCCATCGCCGGAGTGCAGGTCGACATCACCGGTGCCGACGACCGCGTGCTGATCGAGGTCTCGGTCCGCACGACCTCGCGCACCGGCGTCGAGATGGAAGCGCTGACCGGCGCGAGCGTCGCCGCGCTGACCGTGTACGACATGGTGAAGGCCGTCGACCGGGCGGCCTCGATCACGGACGTCCGAGTGCTCGAGAAGCACGGCGGTCGGTCGGGAGACTGGAGCAACCGATGACCTCGCAGCCGACCAGGGGCCGTGCCGCCGTCGTGGTGGTGTCCACGCAGGCCGCCGCCGATCCGGCACTCGACCGTACCGGGCCCGTCATCGCGGGGTGGCTGCGCGAGCGGGACTTCACCGTCGCCGAGCCCGTGATCGTCCCCGACGGCGGGGCGATCACCGAGACCGTGACCGCCGAACTGCTCGCCGGGGCCCGGATCGTCATCACGACCGGGGGCACTGGCGTCACCCCGACCGACCGGACGCCCGAGGCCGTCGCGCCCCTCATCGACCTGGAGCTGCCCGGTGTCCTCGAAGAGGTCCGTCGTCGCGGGCTCGCCGGGGCCGGTCCGACCGCACTGCTGAGCCGCGGCGTCGCCGGCATCAGCACCGGCGGATCCCTGATCGTCACGCTGCCCGGGTCGCGCGGCGGGGTGGCGGACGGACTGGCCGTGCTCGACGGATTGTTCGAGCACGTGCTCGCGCAGGTACACGGCGAGGGCCACGCGCCCCGGAGCGCGTCGTGACCGCGGCGCTGGACGCACGCGTCGTCCTCGCTGACGTCGTCGACCGGGGGATCACCGTCGATGAGGTCTCCGCCGTCGTCGCCACCGACCAGGACGGCGCCGTCGTCACCTTCGCCGGCGTCGTCCGCGACCACGACGGCGGCAAGGGCGTCACCGCGCTCGACTACGAGCGGCACCCCAGCGCCGGCGACGTCATCGCCGAGGTCGCCCGCACCGTCGCCGCAGCCCACCCCGACGTCCGGATCGCCGTGCTGCACCGCGTCGGATCGCTCGGCATCGGGGACGTCGCGCTCGCCGCGGCAGTGGCGTCGTCGCACCGGGCGCAGGCGTTCGCGGCGTGCGGGGAGCTGGTCGACCTGGTGAAGGAGCGGGTGCCGATCTGGAAGCACCAGCGGTTCACCGACGGCACGGACGAGTGGGTCGCGGCGCTGTGACGGATGCTCAGTTCATGCTGGTTCGCTCAGATCGGTGAACGAAGCACAGACGACCGCCGACCGGCGGTGGGCCGACGCGGAGATCCGGGCGCAGGCGTACCTCGCGCAGCCGCGTGATCGTCGTGTCCTGCCCATCCGCGGGTTCGTCCTGGCGGTGGCCCTGGTGATCGCGCTGCTGGTGCTCGTCGGCGTCGCGCTGCCCCCGGACTCCGACGCACGGCTGATGCTCTCGACCGTCGGACTCAGCATCGCGGTGCTCATCCTGGTGGTGGAGATCATCCGTGCGTTCCGGTTCCGACGCCGTGCATGACACGCTGTCGTCCGTGATCAAGTCGTCGCGTCGCTGTCGCAGCGTGAGCAGCGTGCGGTCTCGCGTGCGGCGATCGGCCAGGCGGACGCGCCGGCGGATCGACGGATCGTGGTCGACGCCGTCGCGACCGACCTCGCGAGCGGTGCCGCCCTCCCGATGCAGGCCGGCTTGCTCGTCGTCTGGTCGTCGATCGCCGTCGCGGGGACGGCCTTCTGGTTGGTCTACCTGATCGGAAGTCTGTTCACGGTCGCCCAGTTCGTGTGGTCGGTGCGTCGCGCCGTGCTCGCGCGGCGCTGTCTCGCAGCTCAGCACCGCACGGACGTCGACCCTGTACGGCCCCGCAGCTGACCGTGTCCGGATCGCAACACCGGCACGCGTTCGGGGCGTGGCGACAGCCCTCAGGTTCTCCATAGAATCGCGAACATGAGCGTCTTGCTGCCCGGGATCACCGTCATCCTGCTGGTCTTCGCCCTGATCGACATCCTGACGAAGAACGACGACCAGATCCGCGGACTCCCGAAGATCGCGTGGGTGATCCTCGTGATCCTGGTCCCTGTCGTCGGCAGCATCGTCTGGTTCGCCATCGGCCACGACTGGGCCCCAGGTGAGCGGAACCACGGCCGCTACATCGAGCCCGCCCGTCACGAGGACCGGTACGCCACCCTCGGTGATGCCCGCAGCGCCCACGGCGCCAAGCGCATCAGCGGCACGGAGCAGGAGCTCGCCGAACTCGAGCGCGAGATCGAGTACTGGGAGGCGCAGGCTCGCCTGAAGCGCGCGAAGGACGCCGCCGGCGAGGGCGACGCCGCTCCCGCGAGCTGACGTACCCGACCGCCGGAGCCGCGCCAGCCCCGGGGAGCTGACCCGGGCCTCCAGGTCGACGCGCCGTCGCACCGTGCGCGGTCTGTCGGCTGGTGCGAGGTTGACCGCTCTGTGCGCCGCTACAACCTCGCACCGAGCGGTCAACCTCGCACCACCTGCCGAAGCCCGCACCGTGCGACCGAGCTGACCCGCGCCTCCAGGCCGTCGCACCGACGCGCCGTCGTACCGGGCGCACCGTGCGCGGTCTGTCGGCTGGTGCGAGGTTGCACGCTCCGTGCGCCGCTACAACCTCGCACCGAGCGGTCAACCTCGCACCACCCGAACAAGTGCGCACCGTGCGCCCGGCCCCGCCCGGCCCCGCAC